>DATHUN010000629.1:0-15221 GCA_035462205.1 Anaerolineales bacterium | reverse complement strand
ACCTGGATGGCGATGGTGACTAGCTGCTCCAGCTCCAGGCTCGGGTCATACGCGGGCCACAGGGTGCCGTGAACGCTGTTCTCGCCGCCTGATAGTTGCCAGCCGCTTTCGGCGGTAAACGGTGCATAGGGCGCCAGCAGTTGAGAAAAGGTGCGGAGCTCCTGATCTGCTACAGCCTCCCTGGAATCAGAAGAGGATTCCACCAATTCATTCAGAGCATTGAGGGTTTCCATCATATGTGCGATGGCTGTGTTGTATTTAAAGGAAGCGGTGTCTTCTGCCACGTCTTTCCCGAGCCGGTTGATGGCAGCCTTGACCCGGGGACCCGACTCGGGGCTTTTGCCGGCGTGATCTCTGACAAAGCGATCGAAACGATCCAGGAAGCGCTTCACCCCCAGCAAAGCCCTTTCATTCCAGGCCATGGTGGCATCATAGGGACCGATAAACAAAAGATAGACGCGCAGCGAATCCGCTCCATATTTCTCGACGTATTCCTGCGGAACGACCACATTTCCGCGCGTCTTGCTCATGCGCTGCCCATCCGGTCCCAGGATCACCCCATGGGACAGGCGCTTGATATAAGGCTCCGGATAGTCGGCGGGAACAACGCCGAGGTCATGGAGAAAGAGGTAAATGAAGCGCGAATAGAGCAGATGCAGCGTGTTATGCTCATCACCGCCAATATAAACATCCACCGGCATCCAGTAGCGCAGCTTGTCCATGTCTGCCAGCGCACGATCGTTATGAGGGTCGCAGTAACGCAGGAAATACCAGTCCGAGCCGGCCCAGTTCGGCATCGTATCCGTCTCGCGCCGCCCGGGACCACCACAGCTCGGGCAAGCTACATCCACCCAGCCCGGGATATTGGCGAGCGGCGATTCGCCGGTATCGGTCGGCTCATAGCGTTCTACTTCGGGCAATAGCACGGGCAGCTGGTCCTCCGGCACCGGGCTCCAGCCGCATTCCGGGCAGTAGATCATCGGAATCGGCTCGCCCCAGTAATGCTGTCGGCTGAAGATCCAGTCACGAAGATGATACGAAACAGCTCGCTCGCCGACGCCCTGAGTGGAGAGCCAGTCGATCGCTGCCGGGATCGCCTCGGACGGTGTCAAGCCGTCGATGGGACCCGAGTTCACAATCCTGCCGTCCGTCCCTGTGTACGCTGCCCTGGAGAAATCCCATTCCCCAGATGGCAGGATCACCGGCTCGATCGGTAAGCCGTAGCGGACCGCAAACTGGTGATCGCGTTCATCGTGCGCCGGAACTGCCATGATCGCGCCGGTGCCGTAGCTGAGCAGCACAAAATCCGAGATCCAGATCGGCAGCTCTCTGCCCGTCACGGGATGTCGAGCGGTCAAACCGCTGAACACGCCCTCTTTCGGTCGCGACTCTTCGGCTCGCTCCAGATCGGACTTTTTCTGGGATGCCTCCACATATTCTGCAATCGCGGGATCGTCCAGGACGCTCTTCACCAGCTCATGTTCCGGCGCAATCACCATAAAGGTACAGCCCCACAAAGTATCCGGACGGGTGGTGAAGATTTCCAGCGCATCGTTTTGCTCATTGACTGGAAAGCGAATCCTGGCTCCTTCCGAACGGCCGATCCAGTGGATCTGGGCGGCTTTGACCTTCTCGATGAATTCCGTTTGTTCGAGACCGGAAATAAGCCGGTCTGCATATTGCGTGATGCGCACCACCCATTGGCTGATCCAGCGGCGGGTGACTTCGGTCCCGCAGCGCTCACAACGCCCGTTGATGACCTCTTCGTTTGCCAGTCCCACCTTATCTTTCGGACACCAGTTGATCGGCATCTCCGCCTTGTATGCCAGGCCTCGTTCGAATAGCTTGATGAAAATCCACTGGGTCCATTTGTAATATTCGGGATCCGTGGAATTCACCTCCCTGCTCCAATCGAAGGAAAAGCCCAACGATTCCATTTCTTTTCGAAAATTGGCCGTATTTGCTTTTGTGACGACTTGCGGCTTTTGTCCGGTGCGAATGGCATAGTTCTCGGTGGGCAAGCCGAACGCGTCCCAACCCATCGGGAAGAGTACATTCCTGCCCTGCATCCGCTGAAAACGTGCGTAGACGTCTCCCCCGGTGTAGGTGAAGGCATGCCCGATATGTAAGCCGGTCCCGGAAGGATAGGGAAACTCAGCCAGAACATAGATTTTCTTCTTCTCGGAAAAATCCTCGGCCTGAAACTCTGTCATGTTTTCTCCAATCCTGGTCATCCTATCCATCGGCTTGTCCGGCTGCAAAATCATACCAGATATTAGTCCCCGAATTCCAGGCGTTCATTTGCGATAGAGGAGTATCTAAGATAGAGGACAAAGGGTAAATGTCACCCTGACCGAAGGGGGCGGAGATCCTTCGCTTCGCTCACACCGTCCCGAAGCGGTGTCCTTCGGGAGGACGACATTATCTCTAACCACGTCCAACTCGCGACGCGATCCCGGGGCTCGCTACGATCTATTGGTTCGTATGAGGCTGAACATAAGGATCGCGAATCCGACGCCGAGAACGAACCCGCCCCCCGACAACCCCACAGCATCCACGGGTCGAACACCGGAGGCAAAACGAGACAGGGTAGCAACTCCAATGATGAAAAGCAGCCCTACCAGGGGCAGCAGAGGCCTGGGACGTTTCATAGCTGTTCCTTTCAGTTGAGGTTGAGTACGAGAAGCCTGGCTACGGTGCGGGTGGTTGGTCGCAAACTCGAGTCAACCGGCAGATTTGGGCCCGGCGGGTTCTGGCAGCGGCTCCAGGCTATCCTTGTGCGTCACCATCGCCCATATTTGCCCACTCCTGGTTGGTGAGCAAGTGGGATTGCTCGACCGAGAGGGATTCGCAGCCAGGAATCCGGTGAATCGATTCGCGCACAGACTTGAATACATCCTCAGGAAGCCATGGATTTAGCTTTATGCATTCTATCGTTTGGAGATCCAGCGGAAACGTTTTGATAGGTCCACCGGGATCATGACTCACGTAGAGTAGCCGAAATTCCTTCTCGTCCTCGAAAGCGTGTCGTTTACGGAAAGGTAACGTTTCGGCTGTGGGAGGCTCCGCCTTAGCCTTCCTGAGCGATAGATACTGTACCGAGCCATGCCGAATTCCTTTCTTTGTCGCCCAGCTAATAAATCGTTCGCGAACGAACTCAATACAAACGCCGGATGTGCTTTCGGCAAAAATTTTCCAATGATGGTACGTTGTAGACGCCTCGGTGAGACAAAGAACGAAGACCGATGCGAATTTGTTGTACTGCTGATACCTCTCAAGGTAATAGGCGTCGTTTCGATCGTCCCAGGAACTGGGGCTAAGCAGCGCCAACTCCCTGGTCTCCAACATATGGATGAGGAATGGTAGTTGTGTGTACCGTTTCAATGTCTTACTCATTCTTCCGCCTCGCTCATGACTCGGAGAAAGTATAACGCCTCACGGCTCGCGTAAGCCTCGTATGCTGTGTTGGGCGGTGCGCCCCGCTATAACACTCACAACGGTGAGTGGCGGTGACGGCGCAATAACCAACCTCTAGCCAGGAATAGCCAGATGCCCGCGACGATCAAAGAGATCATGACAGCTTGTGGCCATGGCAATTGCGAAGTGCTCGCAACGAAAAGAGGTTGGACAGTATCAAGATAGCTGAGATCTGCAGCAGCTTGAGAGACCTCAGTGGTACGCGTGCAAATGACCGCATTCAAGTCATCAGGCGTACCATAGGCATATACGAGATAACTTTTATGAACATGGAAAGGATAGCCACAGTCACTGTTGCCAGAGCCAGTACTTACCTCTGCGCTACTGGTCGAAATGCACTTCCATGAACGCGTCACGTCAAAGTAAACACGATAGCCATGAGCTATCTCACGTATATGAGTGACCTCGCCACGAAACACAGCATTGGCTTGGGCAAATTCGGTCACGGGCGAATTTGGTTCTCCACAGGAACATGCCAGAACTGGGGATGGGCAGGCGAATACGCCGAGCAAGAGAACTAAAACTAGCCATGTCCGTATATTCCAATGAAATTTCATCGAGTCTTTTCGATTGGTATGCACGGTCTTTCCTCGTCGAGATTCGCCGGTCTTTTCCAAGTCATCAATTCACAGCCGCCCAACGATGCATGCTGCCTGCGGGCTACCCGTCGCGCTAGCACCGGCGCACTCTGCCCGGGATCGGGCCGTTCGCCCCGGCGAGCGAAGCGAGAACGGGGTGCATTATCCGATGTCCCCTGTCCCGGTTGTTTGGTGCCGGGGCCCGGGACGTCGCGCAGCACATCGTACTCGCAGGGTATCCCGCTCGCGGGGCTGTGTTGGGCGGATTAAGTTAACGATCGAGTCCACTCGTTACATATCTTAGGCGTTCTCACCACGGGCACCCAGCAAAAGATCGATGCTCGTAACAAGTACAAACGTGATGAATGCCAAAGGCGCGGCAAGATCGAGGAAGGAGCTGACACGCACGAACCCAGCGATGCTACGCACCAGTGCCAACAATCCAGTCAGTGCGGCGAGTACGCGCAACCAGGCGGGCGCGTACTCGCCGCGAACTGCCACCGAAGCGCAGAATGCGGCAATGGTCAGGAACAGAATGGCGTCGCTGAGGTCTGTCATTCGAACCCAAAATGGTAAGCCGTAGGTGGTGAGTGAAAGCACAATTACTGGGACTGCCGTCATCAAGGAAACCAGGCCTACGAGGACCCCTGCCAGGCCGATAGCTTTAATTCTGTTGGAGGCATGGACGCTGGACACTCTGTTCTGGACACCAAGTGCGAAGGCAATGAACACGGGCGCAGCAATGAGCCCAAAAGCCTGAGCAATGATAATCACCCAGCGGTTTGCTGCATAGAAGGCAGCGGTAACCTCCGCACTCTGTGCAGATGAAGGCAGTGTAACCATCCCGGCACTGAGGAACAGCAGCACGACGAAGAGGATGCCAAGCCAGGCAGCGGTGCGACGACTGATTCTAATCATTGCGGGTTACTCCCTTCACTACTCGTGTCTATGTAGATATGCGCGCTACAATCTTATCATGTCCATCGATCCGCGAAGCGCCCTGATGGGGGTGATGAGGGCTGGGAGCGTGGTGAGACAGCACCCTTTGACAGAACCAAGTAAGCTCATTTTGAATATTCTTCTTCTAATAGATTGACTTTGTTTTCGAGTAGCAGGATTGCGTCCGTAATGAGGCGCGGGTCGCGCAGGTCAATATCCAGATACATCTTAAGCAAAACCTCAGGCGAAGCATCAAAGCCGTTCTTCATCAGTCTGACGTAACGCGGCACGAACTGCTCTGGGTTGTGCGTGTACATTTCGTAGTATTTCAACGCCAATAAGGAGCCGTACACGTAGTTGATGTCGTACAACGGATCCTCATAAAAAAGAGTGCTGGTGATCCACTGCATTTTCAGCTCGTCGTGCTTAGCAGACCAGATGGAATAACGTTCGCCGATATGCTTAGTCAGCGCGTCAAGGTCGTCGGCCGCCTCAATTTTCCCCTGCTTGACGCCCTCGTAAATGGCTAATTCAACAGCTGCTTCTTGCGCGACGGAAAACAGCTTCATTCCTTTGCCTTCAAAGAACTGCTCAAGAAAGTAACGCCGTTTCGACCCATTGGTTTCATGCTGATAAAGGTAATCTGGCAAAAGTAGCTCGTTGAAGATAGCAAACGACTCAAACAAATAATGCGGACCTTCGGCGTAGGTTGGCAAGACCTGATTGTTACTCATCAATTGACGATGGACAGCGTGGGTGGACTCATGAGTCAATACACGCATGTCGTTGTAATAGCCTGTAAAACCGCCGCTGAAAAATACCGTTGTCACGCCAGGAAATCCTTTGGAGAAGCCGCCCGACTTGCGATCATCGCCGGAAACGATATCCATGCGTCCGTTGGCGGGGTCAAGCAGTAACGCGAGTTCATATCCGTACTCAGAACCAAGCGGTGACAGAGCCTCACGAATAATTTTGCTCGCTTGTTCGATAGTAAAGCGTAGAACTTCTTCATGACTCGAAATTGCAGCCACATCCCATACGCTGGCATCCGCATAACCCAATTGTTTCTTGGCGTAGTCGGCGCGCAGGCGTTGATAGCGTTTATACACATCTGATAACTCGCCGATTCGCTGCAGCAGGCCTAAGACCTCTGTCTTGCTCCAGTAGCTTTTAAAAAAGGCTTCTTCGGGAGCATCCTCAAAATGATGCAGTCGTGCCAAGCGATTACGCGCTCTGACTAAATGTATCAATGCAAAGGCGTAAAGCTCCCGCTGCGAAGCGTAGGCGGCGTATAACTTCTTAAAACCCGCCTCACGGATCGCTGGATCAGGATGGGTGGAGATAACAGCGCGTTCTTTTCGTACATCCAGTTCGCCGTCCCGCACCTTAACCGTGCTGAACTGAGTGCTGCCCAATAGTCTCTGATAAAGCTCATATTGCCATTCGCTGTGGAGTGGCGCTGTAATACGCAATGCTTCTTCTTCTTTCAGTGTCAGTGTGTGCGGCTGGTATCGCCGTATCGATTCGATCGCGAACAAGTAAGGCTCGAGCAGAGGTTGTTGCCTGACGAATCGATCAAGAACCTGTTCGTCAAGCGATATCAATTCATGCTGCAGAAAAGCAGTACGTTTGGAAAACTCGGCTTCTATTTCCGAACTTTCCCTGCGGCTTGCTTCATCGCTAGTATTGACTGCATAACGCAGATATAAATAAGTGTAATGACGGATAAACTCGACGAGAACCTTGTCAGAGAGGCGCAATGCTCGAAGCAGGTTGTCGGAAGAATCAGCAACTTTTCCTTTCAGACTTTCCAACTCGCTCAGCCCTGCGTAATAGTTGCTGCGTGCAGTTTTTTCGACTTCTGGAGTAGCGAAGAAATTTCGCCCAAAGTCAAAATGATATTGTCCAGCAGTTTCGCCGGGAATAGCTATGAAATCATCTTGCATAGGACAGAATATGAGAACATCTCGCATCCCTTTTTACTCGTAGGTTGCAACACCCAATGGTCTGCGTTACCTGCTGGCGAGCGGGACAGGACAGCGCCACTTTGCCGGAACCCACTTCAAGCCACACAAGCTGCCTGAAACGCGCAAACTCTCACCACGTGTCCCGGCGTATTTTGCGGGGTCTGGGACGTCGCACAGCACATCGTACTCGCAGGGTATCCCGCTCGCGGGGCTGTGTTAGGCGGCATTGCGGTTTATGGATGCCTTCCTAATTTTATCGTAGTTGCATGTACAAGACGCTCAATACTTTCTGGGACGAGGTTGAACGAAAAGATCGGCTCGATAAGCTCTACCTCCATGACGGAGAGCTGATCGCCAACTCGAACAAAATCAAGTCGAGCGTAAAGAATATCCGATGGGAGTCTATCTAAAACAGCCTCTGCCTGCAAAACATCATGGAAATGAGGCTCGGCAACCTGGATGGTTCCGCCGTAGATACCTTGAACCCGATAGTCATTCGGGGCAGGCTTTTTCAACAAAACATGACTGAGTTGTCGATTGAAATAAATGAACGACCACTCACCTTCCGTGGCTACACTTTCGACAAAAGGTTGTACCAAATATTCTGAGGGTGGTTGAACGGTTCTTAGTTTTGTAAATGTATTCTCGAGCTGGTCAAGGGAGATGCGATGGGTGTTTGATGCCGCCAAACCGATGGCAGGCTTCAAAATTACAGTTCCCCATTGGTTTTCAACAAATAGTTTGTGAAGCGCGTCCAGCTCAAGATGTGACGTCATGAACGTCGGAATAATTTGCACCCCCTGTTTCGCCAGTTCAAGCAAATAGTGTTTATCCATATTCCAACGGACAACCGCTAAAGGGTTGAAGAGCTGGCAAGAAGATGATTCGATTTTCGATAACACATTCAGGAAATGCTCGGATGCATCCAGATAATCCCAGGTGCTACGGATCAGTGCGATATCAAATTGATCCCAATCCATAGTTGGGTCGCTCCAAACAACTGGAGAAGCTCGAAAGCCTTGCGCTTCAAACCCTCTGATGAGCAGATGATCCTCTTCAAAGAGATCATCCCAGTTGGGGATCTCCCAGGTTATGAAGCTTGGTAGTTTCTCGCAGCGCAAAATCGCTATATGGGTCAACCAACTCTCCTTACTTTGTTGGATGGCAAAAATCTCTCCCGACTAGCCGCCTAACGGTGTGCGGCACGCATGCTGTCTGCGGGGCTGTGTTAGTACGGTTTTTTTTCTTTCTAGATCATCTTATTGGTTTCGACTTTTTCCTGTGCAACTCTTATCAGGGGTTCAATCACGGTCATAGGCGATTCAGAGACATAACCACCTAAGTCTGCCACATGTTGTTGCAGACTTTCCATCTGTTTGCATAGACGGCGGATAGCAGCGATTTGTTCAGCTGGAGCGATTGCCAGTTTATTCCGCGAACTTCGTTTATATTGCCATACTTGCCCTTGAATTCTTCGTTCTACTTCAGACACCAGTCCCGCTAATACTTCAAGCCAAGTGTTCACAAATACATCAACCTGGCGATAGATATATTTTACTGTTATGGCAGCCATCATCCAGAAGAAAGCCATCCGTTCAGAGGCTTGCTGTGCACGTTTCTGTTGACTTTCCGGTTCAGCAGTAGATTGAATAGGAATGTTCACTCTCTCAAACAGCAATTTTGCTCCTTCAGGTCTTTGAGCGCCAGTGAAAGGACGCAAAACCCAATCCACCATAACAGCACTTGGATCATATGCGATAAAAGTAAAAGTTCCCCCTTCGGGGGCATTATTATTGTTCTCGTGAATCAGTGCTGGTTGCCCAAAGGAACAAAACAGGTTATATCGCCCTTGCGAGGTTTGAGCACTTAGCATGTCGTGACGAGCACACAGCGTTTGACAGTATTCATTGGCTACAACCAGTGTAATATCAATGTCACTCAGAGTATCCTCTTCTCCTCTGGCAAAACTTCCTGTAAGCCAGGCGGCTACAAATCGCTCATCGGTTGACAACTTTTCAACAACGTCTCGAAGGAATGATTCTCGATGTTTTATATAGCTCTGAATTGACTCATTCATAACAAGGATTTAATTCCGATTGGGTGCTAACTCTCAGGGTGAGCACGCCTCAAT
This sequence comes from Anaerolineales bacterium, assembly GCA_035462205.1. Classification (GTDB taxonomy): domain Bacteria; phylum Chloroflexota; class Anaerolineae; order Anaerolineales; family Villigracilaceae; genus Defluviilinea. Next base: position 6,129 of record DATHUN010000629.1, on the reverse strand, counting down.
ACCAATTACATGTCGACAATTGGCGTGTGTTGGAGCCGGCTACTGCTGAACATTCTTGACCCATACGGGGGTAGCCTTCATGATTTCAGGCGAAGTAGCCAAAAGTGGCTGTGCTTCCTCCAAGTAAGCGAGATAGGCTGGGTCTTTAGCGTTTACTTGTTGAACGGACCGATCTCCGTAGATCTCGAATATATAGAATGTATCAGGATCGATCTCGTCCGCACACCAGACAAACAGCTCCACGGCATCCGTGCCGTGAACGTGAGATGCCAGGTACTTCTCAAAGAGACGATACACATCATCTCGCCTACCTGGCTGAGTTTTTGTTTTCACAATAAGAACGAGTTTATCCATTGCAGATTCTCCTGTACCCGCTTGGCGACACTACTTTTATCTTACTTGAAAGTTAATTGAAGAGTAATCTTCCACAGGAGAAAATTGCCCAGCGGCGTACGTTACCAGCGGCTAGAGAGAAAAAGGTTTGGAAACGGAAACGTGCCATAGTTCAGAACAAGCCTCAAAACGCGCAGAGTCCCAGCACGGCAGCCCCGCTGCTCGCCCGCCTCGGTTGTTCGGTGCTGGCGTCCGGAACGTCGCGCAGCATCCCGTTCGCGGGGCTTTGTTAGGCGTTTTTTACACCATCACTCAAAAACTCTCGAAGTGCTTGCACAATCTGGTTTAACACTGTTAGCGATTTTGGAATATCCCCAGGAATTTCCAGAGGATGATTTGCGCCTTCGATCACAATACTCGAACCATTGGTGATGTCTTCAAGATGTTTGAGAATTTCCGGCTTGTAAAATCGATCCGCGGTACCCATTATAAAAAGTGAGCGTGGATGTGTTTCTTCGATGCGTGAACACAACCAGTCCAATGTTAATAAGGGTGTAAACCACACACACGTTGCTCTCTGAAAACGACTATCACCCAGAAGATGGCCCATCGCAACCGTCCCAAGCGACTTTCCAACTACGGTGATTTTTTCGTAAGAACGATGCGATAACACACGATTACAAGCGGCATAGACATCACTTGAAATCCATTTGTCCTGCTCAATTTCAGGCTGCTCTGAGAAATCAGTTCGATAGTAAGCGTACTCTAGTCGTAGTAGATCTGCTCCTTGTTCAAGCAAAATGCGACCAGCATAATACAGAGGAGCCATTTCGGCCGAGTAACGATAGCCAGGCAGGATAATCCCTAAATGGTGCGTTGGACTTGGTTGAGCAATGAAAGTATTGGGTACTTGTTGGTTTCTATGACCAATGACATCAAGTGAACTCAACTCCATTTTGACAACCCTTTCATCAAATCCTGGATAAAACGGCTAACTATGAGTTATACATGTGATGCTGTGAAATGTTCCTGTGGGGATGTTATACAGCGCGTAGCTGCATAATAGACTATCTATAAATTTACACGCCGGCGATTAAATATTACCCGTGTTCTTTTATTCAATGCCATCAAAGATGTGATCGAGCACTTCTTCACTCACATCGAAGACTGCGCCGGTCTCGGGAATCGCTTCCTCGGTCATCCACCTGGGTAAGCGATCATCTTCCTTGGTGAAGCCCGCACGGCGGTTGAATTCACGCTCCATTTTGATCGTTTCTTTGCCCAACGCCTGCAATACATTCTCAGGCAGGTCGTCCCAGCCGTAGCGCGCTTTGAGCAAACGCTTGATCACCGCATCGGGCGTTGCCGCGTACCCAAAACCGGCAAAGATACAGGCGCCAATGGTGTCATATCCGGCCATATTCAATTGGGCGGTGAGCGATGGATCTTTTTGGACCGTTGGATCCAGGTGATTGACTTTGGCACGGATGGTCAAGCCGCTGGTATGGTCCGCACCCTGCGGCGAGGTAGCATAGGTGATACCGGTTCCCTTGATGGAGCGGGGCTCATAACCGGACATAGACTGCCCTTTCACGGCCGGGACGCGCTCGATGTTATAGGCTTTGCCGACGCTGACCGCGCCGTCCCCCAGGATGTGCCCTAGCTCAGTGACCTGGCGGATCTCGTCGATCAGTTTCATAGCATCTTCTTCGCTGCCCCAGCGCATCAATCCCGCCTCCGCCGCGACGCCCAGCGCGCCACCGATCTCGATCGAGTCTAATCCCAGGTCGTTGACCTGCCAGTTTAAACGTCCAATGGAATCGAGCGAATCGATTTCCAGGTTGACGCCCATCAGGCCGATCGTTTCGTATTCCAGTGGCGAGACAATGATCTTGCCGTCCTCCCCGCCGAAGACATTCGAGCACTTGATCGTGCAGCCCGCCATGCAGGCATGCGAAGGATCGGACGGCTTGCCGCGCCGCAAGGTAAATTCACGCAGCGCATCGCCGCCGATATTCTCGGCTTGGTCAAATGTGCCACGCGAGAAATTCTTGACGGTCAAGGCTGCAAAGCTCTGGCACATCGGCGCGATCGCGGCAGTGCCGTAATCTCGATATGTGATCGATTGCGGGTGCTCGAGCACGGCTTTGGTGTAGTCCTTCTGCGCAGTCTTGAACGCAGCTGGATCGACAATCGGCGGCTTCTGCCCACCGGCATGATCGAACACGATGGCTTTGAGTCCCTTGGAGCCCATGACGGCGCCGAGACCGCCGCGCGCTGCGATTCGTGCCGGGACCTTATCCTTGTCGATGTTCTGGATGCCGGCTGCTTTCAGCTTCATCTCGCCGCCAGGACCAATCAGGGCAATGGCAACTTTGTCCCCATATTTTTCGATCAGCCTGGGCGCAGTCTCATACACACCCAGACCGACCAGATCGTCGGCGCGTTCCCACTTTGCACCATGAGACAGGGAAAGGTGCAACACCCAAAAACCATCCTCCGTCGGTTGGCCCTCAATGATCAACGCATGGATGCCCATGTGGGTCATATGCAGACCTGTGCGTCCGCCTGCGTTCGATTCTTTAATGCCACCGGTCAGCGGAGACTTGCCGCCCACAGAGATCCGGTCATTCGAGGAAAGCATGTGTCCCACCAGGAGACCGGGCGCGAAGATGAGTTTATTGCCCGCTCCGAGCGGATCGCATTTGGCGTCGACTTCGTCGAGCAGGATGCGCGCCAGGAGGGCGCGCCCGCCCAGGCGTTTCCACGACTCGGGCACGGGCTCTTGTTTCAGAGTCTGCTCGCGCACATCCACGCGCCAGACTTGAGATCTATATTCAGCCATCACTCGCTCCTAACCTTGCGCGGCGCTATAGCCACGCAAGGAGGCGTTCACTTTATGGTTTCCTTCAGCGCGCTTTCGAAAATCCCGAGTCCCTCATGGATTTGCTCCGACGTCACGTTCAGCGCAGGAATCCAGCGCACCGTGTTGTCGTACGTTCCACAGGAGAGGAGGAGCAGTCCCCGATCTTCTGCACAGTGGATGATGTCTTTGGCAAGCTGCTTGGCTTTATCGGCGCGCCCGTCGACGATGAACTCGGTGCCGATCATCAAGCCCTTGCCGCGCACATCGCCAATCTCGGAATATTCTTCCTGAAGTTTCCGCAACCCGGTCATGAGCTGGATGCCACGCTCCGTTGCATTCTCGAGCATGTTTTCCTCGCGCATCGCGCGGATCGTCGCCACACCCGCCGCGCAGGCGACCGCGTTGCCGCCGTACGTCCCGCCGATCGATCCGACATCCAGCTTCAGCAAAATATCATTCCGAGTGAACACTCCCGAGAGGGGCAACCCGGAGGCAATGCCCTTCGCGGCGGTGATAATATCCGGCACGACGTGGAAATGTTCCAGTGCAAACCATTTGCCCGTGCGTCCAAATCCCGATTGGACCTCATCGAAGATCAGCATGATTCCATGTTTGTCACAGATCTCGCGCAAGCCCTTCATGAATGAGACAGGCGGAACTACATAACCTCCCTCGCCGAGGACCGATTCCACCAAAATCGCGGCAGTCTCCTTCGGCGCCGTCTGCGAAGCGAGCAAATACTCGAGCTGCTCGAGAGCGTACTCGGCAGCTTCCTGCTCTGTCATTTTCAAACGGAAGGCATAAGGGAAGGGTGCCACAAACACACCTGAAGGCAGCGGACCAAAGCCAGTGCGGTAGACCGTCTTGGAGGTGGTTAGGACCATCGTGCCTGCGGTCCGTCCGTGGAAGGAGCCGCTGAACACGATCACATTCTGTCTGCCCGTGGCGACCCGCGCGATTTTTACTGCGTTCTCGAGTGCCTCGGCACCCGAATTGGCGAAGTAGAACGAATCAATCGAAGGAGGCACAATGGTCCGCAGCTCTTCGATCAATTGCAGCATGGGCTTGTGGATGACGATATTCGCCTGGGCATGGATAAAATTCCCGGCCTGCTCTCGAATCGCTTCGACCACTTTAGGATGACAGTGACCGGTGTTCGTTACGCCTATACCGCAGGTGAAATCCAGAAGCTTGCGACCGTCATCCGTATAGATGTAGGAACCCTCGGCGCGCTCGGCGACGAAGTTGAAGATCCGGCTCCAGACCGGAGCCATGTGCGGAAAGTTTTCGGTGTAAAGTGGACTTGTCAAAGGAGTATCCCTTCGCTTAAAACTTATTGAGCGATCATCACGTGTTTGGTAATTTGATAATCGCCGATCGCTTCCGCCGATAAATCTTTGCCGAAGCCCGACTGCTTAAATCCGCCGTGGGGCGTTTCCGACGCTAAGGGGAGATGATCGTTGATCCAAACGGTACCAAATTCCAGCTGGGAGGAAAGCCGCATCGCCCGTCCGATATCCTTGGTGAAGACTGAAGCGGCGAGACCGTATAGCACATCGTTGCCCTTGATGAGCGCTTCCTGTTCATCGGTGAATTCTTGCACGGTGACGACGGGACCGAAGACCTCATTCTGAACGATTTCCCAATCTTGCTCGACATCGGTCAACACCGTGGGTTGGTAATAGTAGCCTTTGTCAAACCCGGAAGGCACCGCGCCGCCGGTAAGAACTTTTGCGCCCTGCGCCTTCGCCCGGTCCACGAAACCCGAGACACGTTCGCGCTGGGTACTCGAAATCAAGGGACCCATTTGGACACCCTCGTCAAACGGCAATCCCACTTTGACGTTCTTCATCGCCTCGACGACTGCTTCTTGCATCTCCTTCGCTTTGCCCTTCTCAACATAGAGGCGAGTGGCGGCCGTGCAATCTTGACCGGTATTCATGGTTGCCGCCATGGACGCTTTCGCCGCAACAAGTTCGGGATCCGCGTCGTCAAAGACGATGAGCGGCGCCTTGCCACCCAGCTCCAGATGGACACGCTTGAGCGTATCTGCGGCGGTCTTCATGATTTTCTTTCCCGTGGCAGTGGAGCCAGTCAGGCTGATCATGCGCACATCGGGATGTTCGACCAGTGCCTGTCCTGTGTCGTTCCCACCAGAGATGACGTTGACCACGCCGTCCGGGATGCCGGCCTCCTGGATCAGCTCTGCCAGCATCAACGTGGTCAGCGGTGTGCCCGGCGCGGGCTTCAGGACGATCGTGCAGCCTGCCGCGAGGGCGGGACCCATCTTCCAGGCAGCCATCATCAAGGGATAGTTCCACGGCGCGATCTGCCCGACCACACCGACCGGCTCGCGACGATAGATGGAGGTGTAACCAGGCATGAATTCGCCTGCATTGTTCCCGTGCGTGTCGCGTGTCGCCCCGGCAAAGAAACGCAAGTTATCTACCGCGAAGGGAATATCGCCGGCCATGGTGACGTATTGGAACGGTTTGCCCGTGTTCTCCGATTCCACTTTGCCGAGCGCTTCTGCATTGGCTTCAATCAAATCGGCGAGTTTCCAGATTGCCTTCGAGCGCTCGCCCGGTGATTTCTTCGACCAGCGTCCATCATAAAAGGCTGTCTTTGCAGCCTGCACAGCGCGGTTTACATCTTCGCGACTTGCGTCGATGACCTCGGCAATCTCCTTGCCGGTAGCTGGGTCTTCAATCGACATCGGCTTCCCACCTTTTGTGTCTTCCCACTTGCCATCGATCCAAATCTTGTAATTCATCTCGCCTCCGGTTATTTCTAAGAATTCAATCGAATCGCGACCATTGGAATATTCGTCATATCTTCCATGGCAAACTTCACACCCTCGCGACCCAAACCACTCTGGCGATTTCCACCATACGGCATATGGTCCGCCCGGAAATTCGGAGTGTCATTCA
>DATHUN010000628.1:0-3336 GCA_035462205.1 Anaerolineales bacterium | reverse complement strand
ATTATGAGCTGGAAAGTATTAATGGAAAAAAGATTTTGATCACCGGCGGTACAACTGGTATCGGACGAGCGACCGCTATTTTGCTGGCGGCGCAGGGTGCACAGGTGATGATCTTTGGCCGGCACGAGAACGAATTAAATGACGCCATGCGCGATATCAACGAGACCGGCGGCAGCGTATTTGGCATGGTCGCGGATACATCCAAGCCAGAGGATATTCGCCGCGTCTTCAAGGAAGTGGACCAGCAGTTTGGCCAGTTGGACGTTTTGATCAATAATGCCGCCCTAGGTTATCACTCGATTATGGAAGGTGAATATCAGGACTGGAGCTACATCGTCAACACCAATCTACTGGGCTATATGGCGATGGCACATGAAGCCATCGAGCGAATGAAAGCCGACGGCCGCGGACAAATTGTGAACGTTGGCTCGATGAGCGCGGATGTGCGCGAAAAGAACAGCTCAGTTTACGTCGCCACGAAAGCAGGCATTCAAGGTTTCTCTGAAGCGCTACGTAAGGAAGTCAACCCATTGGGCATCAAAGTAACTCTGATAGAGCCCGGCTCGGTGGGTACCGATATGCAGCCCGAAAAGCCGGAAGAGCAGCGCCAAAAAGAAGAGAAGATGGAGATGCTCAAGGCAGAGGATATTGCCGCCTGTGTGCTTTTCACCCTGACGCAGCCGAAGCGCTGTGACGTGGTGGTGGTCCAAATTCGTCCGCATTTGCAATCGATTTAATCCATTCCCTTCGGAGTGGTTTATGCAGCACCGGTTTGCCTGACATAAAGAATGTGGTTCAACCCTTTTACGCGGATGTACCCAGGCGAAACGAAATTTTAATTGATAGTGGAGAGAGAAGTAAACATGGAAATTAATATGAGTCCCAACCTTAAACGGGTTGCGTTTATCGGGAATTACCTGCCGAGAAAGTGCGGTATCGCAACCTTCACGTCAGATTTGGTGGAAGCTTTTGAGGAGGAGTTTCCTGAGATCCAGACTTTGACCCTGGCAATGAATGATATCGAGGAAGGCTATGCCTACCCGTCACAGGTACGTTATGAGATCAACCAGGATGATCGGTTTGACTATGAACGTGCCGCTAATTTTTTGAACCAGCATGCTGTCGATATCATCAGCCTGCAGCATGAGTACGGAATATACGGCGGGCTGGCGGGTAGTCACATTCTCAGCCTGTTGCGTAATGTCACTGCGCCGGTGGTAACCACGTTGCACACGATCCTGCAAAACCCGTTACCCGAACAGTATCGAGTTCTCAAAGAGATTATCCGTCATTCGAACCGGCTGGTGGTCATGAGTCACCGCTCGAAGAAGCTCTTAAAAGAGGTCTATGGTGCGCCGGAAGAAAAGATTGCCCTGATTCCCCACGGCATTCACGATGTGCCGTTTGTCGACCCTGCATTCCATAAAGACAAATTTGGATCTGAGGGACGCTTCGTGATTCTAACCTTCGGCCTCTTATCGCGAAATAAGGGAATTGAATATGTGATCGAGGCGCTGCCGGAAGTGGTCAAGAAATACCCGAACGTGCTCTACCTGGTTCTGGGTTCCACGCATCCGCATGTCGTGATGCATGACGGCGAAGAATATCGCGAATGCCTCCACAGCAGAGTCAAGGAACTTGGTCTGGAGGACAACGTCATGTTCATGGACCAGTTTGTCCATTTGAAGGACCTCAAAGAATTTATTGGCGCATCCGATATCTATGTCACGCCCTATCTGGGACAGGAACAGATCGTCTCCGGTACGCTGGCGTACACGGTCGGTGCGGGAAAGGCAGTCATTTCCACACCCTATCGCTATGCTGAGGAATTGCTTGCCGATGGACGGGGTCTTCTTGTCCCCTTCAAGGATTCGAAGGCAATTGCCGAAAAAATCCTCTACTTGCTCGATAATGAGGCAGAACGCAACGCGATGCGGAAGCGCGCCTATATGTTTGGGCGCGATATGATCTGGCCGAATGTAGCGCAGCGCTATGTAGAAACGTTTGAAGAAGCCCGCCGCCAGAATATCGACCAATTGTTTGCGATCCCTGTCACCGGATTTTCAGACGATCGCGTGCAACAGGTACCGGCGTTGAAGCTGGATCACATACAGAGAATGAGCGACAGCACGGGTATGTTGCAGCATGCGGTTTTCAATGTTCCGAACTATAACGAGGGCTATACCACGGATGATAATGCCCGGGCGCTGATCGCCGCGGTGCAGCTGGAAGAGCTAAATGGTGTGTCTAATCTCATCCATTTGGATGAGCGCATGCTTACTATTAACCGGGAGCTGGCTCGTCGCTACCTGGCGTTCCTTTGGCATGCGTTCAATCCTGCCAACAAACGCTTCCGAAATTTCATGGCCTACAATCGCACCTGGCTGGAGGAGGTTGGCTCGGAAGACAGTCACGGGCGCTCGCTGTGGGCACTAGGAACGGTATTGGGCCAATCCAGTAATTTCGGGCTGCGCGGCATGGCCGGTCGCTTGTTCGAAATGGCGATCTCCGCACCTCTCGACTTCCCCAGCCCGCGTTCTTGGGCGTTTACCCTGTTGGGTACGCAGCGTTATCTGGAGCGCTATCCCGGTGACCGGGCCGTGTCTCTTGTTCAGGACACGCTGGCTACGAAGTTAATGCAGACATTCAAAGACAACAGCGCTACCGACTGGCCCTGGCTGGAAGATATAGTGACCTACTGCAATCCTGTCCTGCCACAAGCGCTCATCCGCTACGGCTACTCCAGCGGAAATGATGAAGCAGTAGAAATCGGCTTAAATTCACTCAAATGGCTGATGAGCATCCAACTTTCCGAAAAGGGCTGGGTCATGCCCATTGGCAGTATGGGCTTCTACAAACGCGGCGGTGAAATTGTCTACTTCGACCAGCAGCCGGTGGAAGTCTATTCCATGATCTCTGCCTGTCTGGATGCCTACCGGGCAACCCATGAACTCAGGTGGTACAACACGGCCGATCAAGCCTTTGAATGGTTCCTCGGGCGTAATGCACTCGGCGCGCCGGTCTATGACGAGGAAAGCGGTGGCTGCCGTGACGGACTTCATATCGACCGGCTCAATGAAAATCAAGGGGCTGAATCCACGCTGGCATACATCCAATCTCTGCTGGAGATGGAAGAGTTCCGTACCGAGACGGCGGCACAAACTGTAAATCATAATCAGCAGGTTTCGAGACAATCCTTCGCGCACAGTAATTCTCACACCCGCTAACTTCCCTAGAAGCTCTCAACGGGATAAATTTCTGATAAGATACAAAAGAGTCTCGCTTGCATTACGGCAAGCGAGACTCTTTTGTATCTTATCAGAAATTTATCCCGTT
>DATHUN010000627.1:0-5362 GCA_035462205.1 Anaerolineales bacterium | reverse complement strand
AACACCCTCAATGTCGCGGTGGGGGAGGATGGCGTTTCGAAATTCAACTCGATCTTTTTTGTTTCTCCAGGCTGGATTTCGTAAGGCATTCCCGGTTTGCTGCTTTTGAATGCCAGTACTGTCCCATCCGGTTGGGTCAGGGATATATCCCGGTCGGAAAGACTAATCGGTATCTTGCCAAAGTTGTAGATCGAGACTTCGATTTTCAGGCTGGTCCTAAAAAGGGAGAGGCTTGTATCCACGAGGCCGATCTCGGCTAATATTTCCCCGTAGTCAGGGGTTGGGATCGCGGATGTAGCAGTAGGGACGATCTTTTCCGCAGTGGGCGAGGCGGTGCTTTGCGCGGTGGAAATCCCGATTGGAGCAGTTGTATTTTCCGCGGCGGGAGAAATTGCAGTGCTTTCGACGGCGGCTGTCGGTGGATTCAGGGCAACCGGTTCTGTGACCCGTCTGCCGCGGAATGTAAACCCGGTGCTTGAGGAAGCCGTGGGGAAGAAAATCGTGATCGTCTCTTCCGGCTGGCTCGCCAGGACGGAACCGTTCAGTGCGCCAGCCTGGGGAGCCGATAAACTGTACGTGGCAGGAGCGCAATCGGATCCCTTCATTGTTGCTGCGCTGCCGATGGAGATGGTAGACATCACCGCGATGTTCTGCGGCGTTGGGCTCAGCAAAAAGACGGTATTGTTCCCTGTCCCTTCCAGGCGGTAGGCTATTCCCGTCGTATCGGCTGGCACCGCCAGGGTACCATCCGTCCCGCCCGGTAGATCCTGGACTTGCAAGGTCGTCGTGCCTAGGAGCAGTGCCGAGAAACGACAGTCCTCCGTTTGAACAAACTGGGTCGGAGCCGTGACCGGTATGAGGGATGTCGCCGCGGCTTGTACGGGCAGGGTCGGCAGAGAAAACTGGAATTGCCTGGGCCGGAGCAGCATTCCCACCAGGAAGCCCAGGATGATCAGCAGGACCCCCATAAAAACAAGGACAACGATGGCTTTGCTCTTGTCCGTTGCGGACAGATTTCGGAAAGTAAAGAATGTCTGCTTCATGATGCATCTCCCACCTGGAAATTATATGCATCCCCTCCCATGCGCTTGATACAAATGCATTTCAAAAATAGTACTACCTGTCATTGCGAGGGTGATAGCCCGAAGCAATCTCCTCTTAAGTAGTTAACGCGGCGTATCGATGAGCTTTCTCCGTTCAACGGGAGACTGCTTCGCGATCCTGTAAATGCATCCGGGCAGGCATACGCTCGCGGTGACATCAATAGCCATCAATCGTGTATTCCGTGGTCAAGACTTTTAAAGTCGCGGTTGGAGTAGCCGGGCGCGGGAAGACAAAATACAAGACTTCTTCTGCCCCGGCAGCGATCTCTTTCGGCAGGGCAGGTTCACTGCTCACCATCGCAAGCAGCGTGGCATCCGTCTGGACGAGCGACACGTCATTGGAAGAAAGTGTGAACGTCCCGCCGTGGTTCAGGATGGCAACGCCAACGCGGATCACGGTGCCATCTGCGGAAACAGCCACATCCGGCAGAGAAACTTCTGCCTCAATCTCCTCGGCAGGGGAGACAGGTGTATCGCTTGCATTGGCTGGCTGGTCTGTTGGGACAAGCAGCGTGGGTATGACCGGCGTCTGTGTTACAGCGGGGGAAAGAAGGGCTGGCAACTGGCAGGACATCACGACAATTGCCAGTAGGATAAACCATATTCTTGGAATTCTTTTCATAAGCTTTCTCGTCTCAGGTCTATGTCATTCTGAGGAGCGAAGCGACGAAATATCTCTATGTTGTGTTGTTGCGATAAGAGATCCTTCGCTCCGCTCACACCGTCCCGAAGCGGCGTTCCTTCGGGAGGATGACATACTATTGATCCGCCACACACCGGAAACCGATGCGCGGGGAGAACTCGCCCAGATAGGCTTGCGAGCCGACCGGGGCGCGCAGGTCCGAGCCGCGCACGGACGAGCGCTTCGGCACGCGGATGTTGATCTCCGCGTCGCCCAGGCTGCCGCCGCGCACCACGCGCTGCAGGCTGCCACTGGTTTCAGGACCCGTCGGATCGACTGCCTCCGCCAATTTTTCGTAGATATTGCCGCTGTAAAAATCATTAGTCCACTCGGCAACATTGCCCGCCATATCGAGCACGCCGAACGGACTCGCCCCCAGCGCATACGTCCCCACCCGCGAGGTATCGCCGACGAGCATGTTGTAGTTGGCAAACAGACCGCTGGCTTTATCTTCACCCCACGGGAAGGTGCGCCAGTCATCGCCGCGCGCCGCGCGCTCCCACTCGGCTTCGCTCGGCAGACGTCCCTGCGCCCATTCGCAATAGGCTTTGGCTTGTCCCCAGGTGACGTAGACCACCGGGTAATCTTTGAACTCCGGGTTGGTGAAATAGTCCGTGCGTCGCAGCGACTTGAAACTCTGTGGCGGCGAACAGGGTCCGCTTTGGATGCACAGCGCGTACATGGCATTGGTCACTTCGAGCTGGTCCATCCAATAGGCGTGCAGGGTGACATAATGGGCGGGACGCTCATCGGGCGCCGAGCGAGCGTCCATGCCGCCCATCCGAAACTTTCCCTCGGGGATCAGAACCTGGGGCATCCCATCAACGGGCGAGACGCGTTGGTTCGATGGTGCTTGTGTAGCTTCCATTGTACTGGTGGGGAGAATGACTTCCGTTGCTAAGGTTGGGGAGGGAAGTACCAGCGCAGGCACGCTCGTGGGAATGGATGTGGAGGTTGGCTCTGGAACAACAGGAACTTCTTGTGATGTGCAAGCTGCAAACAGAAAAAGAATAATGAGCGACAGAATGAATTTTTTCATAGCAAATAATTATATGTCATTGCACCATGTCATTGCGAGAAGGGCAACAGCCCGACGAAGCAATCTCCTCCTAATCGGTGATGGTTCCTCGAAGGGAATTATTCGTTTAACGGGAGATTGCTTCGTCGCCCTTCGGGCTCCTCGCAATGACATGAATCATGGCGTCGCGCCTACGAACCCTAATGCATACAGCGCATCTTTATAGCCCGGGCGCACGGCGAGTGCCTTGCGCCAGTTTTCGATTGCACCGTTGGTGTCGCCCTTGCGGTAGAGTGCCCAGCCGTGCCATAGCCAGGTCTCCTCGGACATATCCGTGCGTTCCAGGGCGTAGTCGGTCAGAGCAAGCAGATCCTCCGTGCGATTCGCCTGGAAATTGGCGATGAACGGACCGAACTGGTAGCGGAACATGCGCTGAGGAAGTCCCAGCTCGCGAGCTTTGTCGTACGCCTCGTTCGCTTCCCCGTACCGTTCGAAATAGACGAGGTTACTGCCCACGTTGAACCAGGCAAACGCGTCGTCCGGGTCTTTGACGGTGGCGGCCTGGGCGATGTCCAAGGCGTGCTGGCGGTTGGTGTCCTTGTCCCAGTTGGAGCCGAGCAGGGTCTGGATCTCCGCTTCCTGTTCTGGCAGATAGACGACCATGTAGACATAGTTGAACGGCTTCCACTCCGACTCGACCTGCTCATATGGCACCTGTTTATCCGGTCCCTTGTAGGCATCCTGCGCCACGAACGTCAGAGTCGTGTCGTCATAGCCGGTCAGCAGTAGATAATGCGCCGCCCAGAGATCGTCGTCGGGCCAGCCCGTATCGTCGGGATTGAGAGAGGTCGTCCCTTCGATGATGACCGGATACCCGGCCGCGATCAAGCGCTTCAGCGTTTCGAAGTCACCACCCACCCGGTATTCGACCCGCAGCCATCCGGCGTAATTGAGAACCCAATAAGAGAGCTCTTCCGGGTTGACATTGCGATCGCCGTTGACGGGCTTGATCACATCCGAAATGGTCTTCTGGTCGCCGCTCCAGCCGAACATGTGCAACATCATCGAGAGCGCCGCAGGACCGCAGTTATTGGGAGTCTGTTTTTCGTAGGGAGGGGAATGGAGAAGTGCCTGTGCCGGAGGCGGGGCAAGCGTGGGTGTCGGTGGCACAGGAGTATCGACGAGATCGGGCGTCAATGTAACCGTCGGACTGGCCGCTAGAGTAGGCTGCGGGGTACTGGGAATGGCAGTTGGCACATCCCCAACGGGGTGCAAGAGATTCTTGGTATAGATGCGGGCGACTTCATAGCGCCAGGCAAGACGGCTCTTGATGGCTGGGGTCTGGGATAGCGTAATGGCAACCACGAGCAAGCCCGCGCCAATCACAAGCATCATAGTTCGTTTCGACATAGGAAAAGTGTACCAGAGGAGGATGAATGAGGATTAAGCCTGTAGATGATGTCTCAGATGTGACCTACGTAGGTATAAACTTCTTTTTGTTCGTAACGCTTCAGAACCGTATAACGTGTATACCCATCCATCAGTTCCAATCCGTCCTTGTTGACCAACAGCGGCTCGATCGAGACACCGCGCAGGATCGACCATTCCCGTTCGTCGGCGCGCTCTTTCAACTCGTTTTGAAATTTTTCCACGTTCCACAAATCGACATGGGGGCGAATATCGTCGAGAGGGATCACTTCCAGGGTGAACTCCATGGCGGGCAGGATGCTCATCCAGTGCACCGTCCAATGCTCGTCAGGCGCTTCCTGATGGTCCATCTCCCACTCGCGCAAAATCCAATCCATCACATACTTCTTGATTTCGCTTCCATCAGGAAGGATATGATACGTAAAGTCGCCAAGCTTGCGATATTCGAAAGGGTAGATCATATTCTGTTTAATGTCATTGCGAGGAGGAGCGGAGTGACGACGAAGCAATCTTCATTTAATCGATAACAGCTTATCGACAGGAGAGTGCCGCTACGGGAGATTGCCGCGGGCGGACAATCACTGGCCTCGCAACACCGCTGCGATCTGGCGGGGCAATGACATGATATTCTTTATTGATGTTCCAACAATGTCAATGCGGCGGCGATCGAAGGATCGGTTTCGAAAGTATATGTATCCCATGGCGCAAACGCTTCGATGTCGGTGACAATGCCGGTCTCCTCCCAGTTGTCCTTGGAATGAGCTTCATAAAACCTCTCCGACGCCAACCAGAGTTCAGACCCGTCGTCAAAATCGAAGCCACGCAACAGTTCCACGTTGCCGAGGCTGGTTTCCCCGCTGATCTTGGCGCCGCGCGAGTCACGCATGATACCGGCGAAGATCTCGCCATAGCTGGCTGTTTCCTTGCTGACTAGCACCACCAACGGCACGGTTTGTGAGTTTTGGACCGGATTCGCATCGATGGTCACTGTACGCGACCTGTCACGGCTGGCGAAGCGACCAACGTCGCCTGAAGTGAAATAAGACATGACCGCATTGGCAACCGTGCTGATCCCACCGCCGTTCATGCGCACATCCACGATCAATCCATCCAGCGTGCCGAAATCATTTA
>DATHUN010000626.1:0-4144 GCA_035462205.1 Anaerolineales bacterium | reverse complement strand
GAAGGAGGTCATACGATTGCTAAAACATATTCATTTTTCCCAAAGCAGAAGTAGTTTCAGATTGTACATTCGAGTCACTTAAAGGAGTTACCCATGCGTAAGTTTTTGAAATCAGCCTTCGCAAGTTTGGCTGTGATTGCAATGGTGATGGGCCTGGCGCCAGCCCCTTCAAGCGCTGCCAGTCACCGCGAAGCACCTCTGATCTCGCTCGACCCCACCGCGGACATTACGGACTTTTACATGTTCCGCAGCTACGAGGCCGGCCAACAAGACAAAGTCGTCCTAATTATGGACGTGATTCCCGGCGAAGAACCAAGCGCCGGCCCCAACTACTACAACTTTGACCCGACCGTTCTCTACTCGATCAATATTGACAATAATAAAGACGGCGAGGCGGACGACGTGCGCTTCGAGATCCGCTTCAAGAATGAGATTCGCGGGGTCGTCAATGCCCTCGACTTGTTCCTGTCGTATGTGGCTCTGCCACCGATCACCGCTCTCGATGGACCCGGTTCGGAAGGGCTCGGCTTGCGCCAGACCTACACTGTGACCATGATCAAGAACGGCAAGAGAACTGTTGTAGGCCGCGACCTGATCGCTGTCCCCTCCAATGTTGGCCCCCGCACCATGCCGGACTACGAGTCCCTCGTGGCTCAGGGTCTGTATGAATTGAAGAATGGCATGCGTGTGTTCGCCGGTCAGCGCGATGACCCGTTCTTCATCGACTTGGGAGCTATATTCGATACGCTTAACCTGCGTGACCCTGGAGTAGACGAGCTCTCAGGCTTCAACGTTCACACGATTGCGCTTGAAGTACCTGCCGACTTGCTCACCTCAGATAAGAAAGGTGCAGACGAAACCTCTCAACCCGTTCTTGGCGCCTATGCCGCCACCAGCCGCCGCGCCGTGCGCGTCATGAGCTCTGACGATGACGATGACCGCCAGAACCGGGGTAGCAATTGGGTCCAGATACAGCGCCTTGCCAACCCATTGATCAACGAAGTCGTTATTCCGACCGAGTATAAGGACAAGTGGAATACCCTCGATCCCTCACAGGAAAAGAGATTCCTCGAGTATTACCTTAAGCCACGCTTTTCGCTCGCCCTGCAGTTGGTAGTTGGCCTCGATACGGGATGTACACCTTTCGGGGACGCCAATTGCCAACCGACCCCACCTGCCCCCGCAGATACGACGCTTTCAGCGTTCAACCGCACAGACTTGGTGAATGTTCTGCTCAAGTATGCGCCTTCGGACAAGAAACTCTCCGAGTTATTGCGCCTCGACCTCAGCGTTGCCCCTGTAGCACTGGCTGAGCAGAATCGCATGACGGTCTTGGCTGGGGATAACGCTGGCTGGCCGAATGGCCGCCGCCCGATTGACGATGTGATTGACCTTGGCGTTCAAGTGTTTGGCGGACCTAACTACATCGCTGCTGATGCGGGCGACAACGTAGACATGAATGATCGGCCCTTGCAAGAAGCATTTCCGTTCCTATCAACACCCTGGGATGGTCGGGATCGCGTTCACATGAACCCGATGGATTCCATGACCCCGTAAAGAGTTTTAGTAATCGGGAGTGAGCTGGTTGCAACCGGCTCACTCCCCACGCCCTGCCTTCTTGAGGAACATACATTTGGTGGAGTGTCAGCCGAAGTCATCCCAAGACTCATGTTCCACAGGTCACGTTCAGGCAGTGCAAAAGAGGAAACGCTATGCAAACTTTTCTCCAAAACCGAACTTCTACTCGTGCAATCATGTTAGCAGCTGCGACGGCTCTGATTATTTTTTTGTCCTGGTCGCTAGCCTCCCCGCGTCCGCTGTCCTCCAGCCTAGAGGACATGTATGGGTACCTAGTTAACTCTTCTTCGCGCGCGAACACATCCACCGATGCATCGATCGCGAGACTACAAGACCAGCTTCGCGCGAATCCAAAGCACTGGCAGGCCTACAGCCAGCTGGGGTTGACATATCTGCAGAAGGCGCGCGAGACCGGCGACCCGACGTATTACCAAAAAACAGAAGAAGCACTGGCTAAAGCCCTTGCTCTGCAGCCGGGTGATTACGCCTCGATCGGCGCCAGAGGCGCGCTGGCATTGGCGCGGCATGATTTTTCAGGTGCATTGGGTTGGGGTGAGAAGGCGAAGCAGATCAATCCGGACCGCACCTATGCCTACGGCGTGATTGCCGACTCGCAGATTGAGTTGGGACGTTATGAAGAGGCGATTGCGACTCTGCAAACGATGGTAGATCTGCGACCTGACATGAGTTCCTACTCACGCATTTCCTACATACGTGAGCTGCATGGAGATACGAAAGGCGCGCTGGAGATGATGCAACTCGCCGTGGATAGCGGCACACCCAATGCTGAAAACACAGCCTGGGTACGAACGCAGTTAGCTAATTTGTATTTCAACACCGGCGATCTCGAGCAAGCTGAACTCGAGTACCAGCTTACCCTTCAGAATCGCCCCGATTACGTTTATGCAATTGCAGGTCTAGGACGTGTCCGTGCCGCGCAAGGTAACACAGGCGAAGCTGTCAAACTACTAACTCAGGCAATCGCCATGATGCCCATGCCGGATTTTGTGATCACGCTTGGGGACCTGTATCAGACAACGGGTCAACCGGACGCGGCAAATCAACAATACAAATTGGTAGCAACTATTGAGAAACTTTACCGCGCGAATGGCGTGGATCTGGATATGGAAATTGCCCTGTTCAACGCGGATCACAATCAAAATTTGGCGGAGACCCTCGTGTTGGCTCGCAAGGCGTACGAGAACCGTCCAAGCATTCAGGGCGCAGACGCGCTGGCGTGGGTTCTATATAAGAATGGCGACTATAAAGAAGCTTGGAAATATTCTGAAGAGTCCTTGCGGCTTGGCACAAAGGATGCACTGAAATTATTTCATGCCGGAATGATCGCGCTTAAGCTTGGCAATGAGGCGCAGGCGCGTGCATATCTGGAACAGGCATTGGCGATCAATCCACATTTTTCTATCCTATACGCGGATGAGGCAAGAAAAACATTGCAGACAATGCAACCTTAGCTGAATTTGAGAATGGAAATACAGGAGGTCCGATGAAAAAGCTTCGCCGTACAGGTGTTGCGATAGTTACACTGCTTGTTTGCTTTATCTTTGTCCCGGTTGCGTTTGCGCACCCGCTTGGCAACTTTACAATTAACCACTACGCAGGACTGCTGGTCAGCAAAGATTCCATTTCCATTGACTATGTTCTAGACATGGCGGAAATCCCTGCGTTTCAAGAAATCGCCATATTTGATAAGAACGGTAATGGTCAAGCGGACTCCGTGGAAGCAGCCGGGTACCACGCCGCGAAATGCGCCTCTCTCCAACCGGACCTGAACCTGCGTCTGAACAATAATGCGGTTGCTCTGGCTTTGACTTCCTCCTCGGTCGAATTCCCTGCGGGAGCAGGCGGACTGCCAACGCTGCGGCTTACCTGCGCATTTCAGGCGTCACTCGTTGGCACAAATTTGACCAGTCTTTCCTTTGTGGATAACTCCTACAAAGAGCGCATTGGCTGGCGCGAGATTGTGGTTACCTCGGATGGGGTCACCTTAAGCGGCGACTTCGCTTCCACCAGCATCAGCCACCGCCTCACATCGTATCCCCAGGATCTTCTCTCTAGTCCTTTAAATCAGCGCGATATTACGTTGGGCGCTGGTGCTGCCTCCATGCCAAAAGTAAATCCTATAGCGAACTCTGTACAGCAAATTTCTTCTCTAGCTGGCAACCGCAGCGATAAATTTACCCAGCTCATCACGATGGAGAACCTGACCCTCTCCACGATTTTGTTTGCCCTCCTGGTTTCGTTCGTTTGGGGCGCGATGCATGCCATGACACCCGGTCACGGCAAGACGATTGTCGGCGCGTACTTGGTGGGTTCACGCGGTACGATGAAGCACGCGGTGTATTTGGGATTGACCACGACCATCACTCATACCCTTGGCGTGTTTGCGCTTGGATTGATCACGCTCTTTGCTGCGCAGTTCATTGTCCCTGAAAAGTTATTTCCCTGGCTAACGTTGCTTTCCGGGTTGTTTGTGGTTGGGATTGGGATCAATCTCATGGTAAGTCGGTTCAAGTCTTCTGATGCCGCCAGCTGGATTGGCAAACTC
>DATHUN010000625.1:0-7209 GCA_035462205.1 Anaerolineales bacterium | reverse complement strand
CCTTATTTTCATTGTTTCAAACCGCCGCTGGCATGTGTTGACGGGGTTCGGCATGTCGCTAATCATTATGCTCATCATTTCCTTTCTAACGCACCCCGGCTGGGGTCTCCCTTATATTCGCGCTGTACTTTCCAATTTATTCCAGGGCCCAAATTTGAACCTCGATCACATCATTCAGATCTGGTTCCCCAACGAGCGTATCTCGATTGCAAGCGTGGTCTCAATTTTCTTGGTTGCTGTTGTATTTATTGAATCGGTAGGTGCTGCCCAAGCTCATTTTCGGCGAGTGTTCTGGACGGCTTGTCTTGCGCTGGCTGCTATGCCGCTGATTGGTCTCGCAATCTTCCCATCAAATTATGTTGTTCTGTTGCCTGCTCTTGTTTTAGTCTTGGCGATGGTTTGGGATCGCTGGGCACGGTTTCGAGCACTACGGACCGCGTTAATTTTAATTCCATTTATTGTAGTGCCCTTTGTTCTTTATTTGCAGACGGTATATGTTTACGTTCCGCTCTATACTGACCTGCTCGCCGTCGTCCCGCCTGTTGCCACGATCCTTGCTCTCTATTGGATGCGTTGGTGGGCTGTTCGTACCCCGCGTATTTGGGCCGATCAATTCAAACTTCGCAAATGAACTGGCGACACTACCTTGTCCTGTTCGTGATAGGCTTTCTGGTTCCTTTTGGAGTTTCGCGGTTCCAAACACTGCCTGGCTACATGGACGCCGATTACTATTTTGTCGGCGGAATGCAATTAGCCCAGGGCAAAGGATTCACCGAGCCATATATTTGGAACTACTTGGATAACCCACAGCGCTTGCCTCATCCCTCGCACACATATTGGATGCCTCTCGCTTCGATCATCTCCGCGATCGGGATGTGGATCACGGGTCAATCCACGTACGCGGCGGGGCGCGCCTCGTTCATTCTCCTCTCTGCGCTGGTTCCGTTATTGACAGCGACTCTCGCCTACACCGTCTCCCGCCAGACGCCACTGGCGATGGTCTCGGGAATCCTGTCGATATTTTCGCTCTATTACACTCCCTTCATGCCCGTGCCAGACAACTATGCGTTGTACATGTTGTTTGGCGGCGCCTTCCTGTTGCTTGCCCCGCGCCGCGAATGGTGGATTTCTGTCAGCTTGGGAGCGCTGGCCGGCTTGCTAACGCTTGCCCGCAGTGATGGCTTGCTCTGGCTTGGACTGGCTGGTTTGACTGTCCTATGGAAATATACGACCAATGAAGAAGGAAGCAAATTCACGTCCATACAATGGGTACAAAGAATTATTCCGGCAGGATTGCTTGCCTTGGTTGGATATTTCCTCGTTATGGGCGGTTGGCATATCCGCAGCCTGAATCTATTTGGCGCGTTCATGACTCCTGGCGGCGGACGTTTGCTCTGGCTCCAGAATTACAACCAGACTTTTATTTATCCTCCCGAAGACTTAACCCGTGAAGGATTTGTTACCGCCGGATGGACTGCAGCTTTGCAAGATCGATTGATGGCGCTGAAGTCTAATCTTGGAAACACCCTAGCCGCTCAAGGCGAAATCTTCTTGCTGCCTTTTATTCTGATCGGATTATGGAAGTTGCGTCACAATCTACCGACGAAGATTGCCGTCACCGGCTGGATCATCCTTTTTGTCGTGATGACCGTTATTTTTCCCTTTGCCGGATCGCGCGGAAGTTTTTTTCACGCGGGCGCAGCCTTCCAACCGTTTTGGTGGGTCGCCGCTCCCATTGGATTAGATGCTGTGATTAATTGGGCACGCCGGCGCGGTAAGTTACCCGATGAGAACGCACCTGTATTTTTTCAGGTGGTCTTGGTCTTGCTCGCGGTATTGATGACCGCGTACCTTGTCAACTTCCGTGTTATAGCCAGTGGCTGGGCGAAGGATGATTTCATTTATCCCGTAGTGGAGCAAAAACTCATCGATAGCGGGATCCGGCCGCAGGACATCGTAATCGTTCGCAATCCGCCGGGTTACTTCCTCGCTTCGGGACGTCAATCCGTTTCGCTGCCGTTTGGCGATGAGTCGACCATTCTGGCGGTCGCAAATCGGTTCGATGCAACCTATCTCATACTTGAGAAGGGCGGTACGTTTGACTCGATTCAGGATTTATACAATCACCCGGAAAGCAATCCGACCTTTATCTATTTAGGAGAAGTTGATGAAGCGCGTCTATACCGCATCCAAGCTACGCGATGAGCCGCGCTTGGTCATTGCCATTGCCGCACTCATCGCGGTGTTGTTCTATTTGCTGGTCAGCGCTTGGATCTTTCGAGTTGGCTTTCCGCTCGACGATACCTGGATACATTTGACCTATGCACGCAACCTGGCTGATTATGGTCAATGGGCATTCCGCCTCGGAGAGCGCTCCGCTGGTTCCACCGCGCCGCTTTGGACATTTCTGCTAGGTATCGGATTTCTACTCAAACTCGCGCCTTATATCTGGACCTTTTTTCTCGGCTGGATACTACTCACATTGTTGGGAATTCATGCTGAGAAAAGCGCGCGTGCGTTACTTCCTGCATACAAAGCACATATTCCATGGGTCGGACTGTTCTTCGTCTTCGCCTGGCATCTAACTTGGTCCGCTGTATCGGGAATGGAGACCCTCTTACATGCCTACATTATTTTTATAGTGTTAACCATGCTGCTCAGCGGCTCCCGTCATTACATGCTGTTGGGCGTGCTTGTCGGTACCAGCATCTGGATTCGACCCGACGGTATAACTTTGCTGGGTCCCGTTTTGTTCACAGCTATATTTCTTGAGAAAAGTGCTCAGTCATTTATAGAAGCATTAGGAAAAACCCTGATCGGTTTTGGTGCATTGTATGGTCCCTACATGCTTTTCAATCTGTCCCTATCAGGGAATCTAATGCCTAACACGTTCTATGCCAAACAGGCTGAGTATCAGGCATATTGGTTATCCCAACCTTTAGCGGCACGTTTAGTGAGTTACCTGTGGCCTTTTCTTGCCAGTCCGTTTCTCATTCTTTTGCCTGGCGCATTCGCGTGGATCTATAAAAAGGTTCGCCAGCGCGAGTGGGCAACAATTGCATCCCTGCTCTGGTTCTTTGGATACATTGCAATTTACTTTATACGAATGCCTGCTTATCAGCATGGACGCTATATTATTCCCGCGTTTCCCATTTTATATTTGTTTGGAATCCTTGGAATGATCGAATATATTTCCGCCGTCAATGCAAATCGTCGCATTGTGTTTTTCTGGCAGGTTTTCTTGGGAGTGTTCTGTGTGCTGTTTAGCTTTATTGCTGCACGTCAGAATGCGTTTGATGTGTACTGGATCGAAAGCGAAATGGTGCAAACTGCCAAATGGGTGCAAAAAAACATCCCGCCGGATGCCCTGCTTGCCGTCCATGATATCGGTGCACTGGGCTATTACGTGCCCAATCCCATCATCGACATGGCTGGTCTGATCACACCGCAGGTGGTCCCATTCATCCGCGATTCCTCTCGGCTGGCGGAATATTTGAATGCCCGGTCAGCGGACTATCTAATTGTTTTTCAAGGACAATATCCGGGGCTAGTGGCTCAACGAACATCCCTCTTTACGAGCGGAGTGCAACCAGATCTGCTTCATATTACCGATCATATTCAGGTGTTTTCATGGAAATAAGAATTGTCATGAAGATGAAATATCGTTATGAAGCTGTAAATTGCCCCCTTATACCTACTGTGCTATACTCCCCTGAAAGACCTGTACACGGAAAAGGCAACGATGAATGAGATAACATTGATAATCGCCGACGATCATCCACTATTTCGGCAGGGGGTAGTCGACACACTCTCGTTAGAAAAGGATTTCCAGATAGTTGCTCAGGCTGCCAATGGAAGTGAAGCCATTGAGTTGATTCGTGTCCACAAACCGAAAGTCGCGATCTTAGATGTGAATATGCCAGGCTTGAATGGGCAGCAAGTGACGCATCAGGTTACTTCTGAACATTTGCCCACGCGCGTTGTTTTGCTAACCGGTTATGATGATATTGAGCAGGCGATTCATGCGGTATTGGCCGGCGCGGTCGGTTACTGTGCGAAAGAAATCGGTCCGGAGGTGCTGGCACAGACTGTACGGGCGGTGGCCGACGGTAAATACGCGGTTGCAGGTCATATTTTTACTCGCCGTGAACTGGATCATTGGATCGATGAACAAATGGACGGAGCGAGACGATCTTATAGCGAGCCAGGCTCGCCATTCCATCCATTATCAGATCGCGAGATGGAAGTACTATCCTGTGTAGTGCGCGGCATGAGTAATAAGGAAATCGCGAGTCTATTAGGGATAAGTCACCAAACGGTAAAGAATCATGTCACATCAATTTTGAGGAAGTTTGGTGTGGAAGATCGTACGCAGGCGGTTGTGTATGCTTTAAAGCGAGGCTGGGTCAAACTGCAAAACGATCAGATGAGAAATCAGGAGTAGTTTTATGGCAATTGACATGATTATGGCCGGGGGCGGTTTGGATCTGCAAGCGGAGTTGGAAGAAACAGATCGGGCGCTGCGCGAGATCACGTTGATGATCGAGCAGAGTCAGGGAGAGGTGTCTAAGCTTTCCCAGCGCAATGCAGCTATCACGACCCACCTGCAACAAGTACAAAATCAGTTGGATAGAATGCCACCCCAGGAGATTCGCGGTGTCTATGACTCCGCGTTAGATGCGCAGCAGCGCTTACTGGTGATGCGCGGACAACTGGAAAAACTACAGAACGAAAAACAACATTTGGAGCGCTTCAAATCCACGCTGGTTCAAGCGTTAAATTCTTATGCCCCAAATTCTCCAGCATCAGTAGGCGGATCGAAAAGCCCGCTTGCCAGTGTAGAGATGCTCGTGAACGCTCAGGAAACGGAACGCCAACGACTTTCCCGGCAAATTCACGACGGTCCAGCCCAGGCATTGTCTAATTTTATTTTGCAAACAGAAATTGCCATGCGTCTGATGGATGTCGACGCGGCACAAGCGCGGGAAGAGCTGAACAATCTTAAGAACTCTGCAATGGGAACATTCCAAAAGGTCAGAAATTTCATTTTTGAACTGCGGCCCATGATGCTCGATGATCTTGGCTTGGTGCCAACCGTCCGAAGATATTCAGATGCTTTTAAGGAACAGGCCGGTCTCGATATTAGCTTGACTGTGACAGGCAATGAGCGCCGGCTGGAGCCATACCTTGAGGTCATGTTATTTCGTGCGATCCAGGAATTGCTGGGTAACGCAGCCCGACATAGCCAGGCGACCCTTGTAAAAATCATGCTGGATTTGGGCGAGGACCGCGTGCGAGTCAGTGTGGATGATAATGGCAAAGGCTTTGACCCAGACTCCATCCTGCAAAGCAACAACCTCGGCCTTAAATTGATCCGTGAGCGGGCCGAAATGCTGGGTGGTAGTTTCGAGATTGATAGTAATATCGGAAAAGGAACGCGCATATCGTTTGCGGTCCCAGCACATTCGTAATCAAAATTGCAAGATTGTTAAGCTCAAATAACAGGACTGCAAACGGAATCTCACGTGTCATGCTTGCAGGTTTTAAAGGTCTAAGTAAAATAGAAATAGCCTAAGGATGTTCCTTAGAAATTATATTTTTCAGAAAGGGATTACTACTATGTTATTCGCTCCAAAAGAAAAAGGTCAAGGTTTGGTTGAGTATGCGATTATTCTCGCCCTTGTGGCCATCGTCGTGATTGCTGTTATGCGTTTGCTTGGACCCAAGATCGGCAATACGTTTAGCACAATTGCCAGCTCCTTGCCGTAGCGTATTTTTGTAACGTTTTACTGGGCTCTGTCGTCTTGACAGAGCCCTACTTTTTTCATCATTTTGCTATTATTGAAGTAGGTTAATACTGTATAATGCTCATATCTAGGCTCCTGCCCTCATGGCAGAGAAGGTAAGAGAGGAGACATATTCTATGCGTCGTGGACGAATTCTCATATTCCTTGTTCTCATTGTTGTGGTTGCTCTGGGTTTACTTACTCTTTTGTATTTCCAGTTTGGTAGAACAGCTGCACCGCAGCCCACAACACAAACAGTTCTGACTGATGTGTTTTATGCTGCTCAAAATATTCCGCAAGGAACAAAAATAACCCGAGAGATGCTTGGTACATTCTCTATTCCACCGGAAAACGTTGCAGAAGTTATGTTCACTGCAAGTGAGGAAAATGCCCTGGTCGGGCAAACTGCACGCCTCACGTTAGACCAAGGAACACTGATTACTTCGTCCATGGTTGGTTCGGGTCCCGTTGAAATTTCGGGTCCATCTTGGGCCGTTCAAATCCCAACGGGGATGGTTGCGGCCACAATTCCAACAACTCGACTCGCTCTTGGTGGTTACGCGGTCAATGACGGCGCGCATGTCAACGTCAATGCCTGTTTGCTGTTTGTCGATGTCGACCCGGCATTTCAAACCGTGCTTCCCAACTTTACTTCAGTTTTGACCGGTACGGGATTCAAAGAGGGAGAACTGCCCGTCTTATCCGTTGCGGCGACTACCGGGGAACTGCCATCCCGGCAGGGTCGTATCGAGCTTGATCCCACCCTTCAGCAACCCTTCTATACCGTTCCCTCTGAAAACCAAAGGCCGCGCCTGGTTTGCCAGATGATTTTGCAGGATGTTGTTGTGATGAAGCTTGGAAACTTTGTTCAACAAGCAGTTTCCACAGAGCCAAATGCTACGCCTTCTCCTGCGCAAGCGCAACAGCAGTCTTCACCTGATATCGTGACTCTCATGGTCACACCTCAAGACTCAATATCCTTGAATTACTTTGTTTATAGTGGCGCTATGCTAAGCATGACCCTTCGTAATCCCAACGACACTTCGCGCTTTGCGGCGGAATCCGCTACCTTGACAAGCCTTCTGACACAGTACAATATTTCACTGCCGTCTAAGCTGCCATATGCTTCGCAGCCTCGGATCGATGTGTTGACACCCCCTTTGCTGCCAAATGATGTTGTGACAGTCCAGCCTCAACAGTAGTATAAAATTCAATTTCTAGAGGTATTAATCCAGTATGCCGGTTGGCGATAAAATCAGAGTCATAATTGTTGATGATGTTTCCGAAACGCGGGAGAATGTACGGAAACTGCTGCAGTTTGAATCCGACGTAGATGTTGTTGGTTTGGCCCGTACAGGTACGGAAGCCATCCAGATCACACAGGAGTTAAATCCAGATGTAGTGTTAATGGATATTAACATGC
>DATHUN010000624.1:0-4352 GCA_035462205.1 Anaerolineales bacterium | reverse complement strand
ACAGCGTGTCTATGGTCCCACGTTGATGCTGTATGTGCTGGAGATGGCGGCGCGTACTAAAATTCCAGTTGGTTTCTACGGTGGCGAACCGATGACATTACAGATTCTTGTCGACCGCCTGTTAAAAAGATACCCTGGTTTACAAATTCGCTACGCGTTTAGCCCGCCTTTTCGAGCGCTCAATAAACAGGAAGAAGAACATATACAGCAAGAGATCGTCGATTCCCAGATACGGATTCTTTTTGTGGGGTTGGGCTGTCCCCGTCAGGAGAGATGGATTGATGCGCAGCGCGGATTGATTCCCGCGGTGATGCTCGGCGTTGGTGCGGCTTTTGACTTCCATGCCGGGACCAAACCGCAGGCGCCAGGCTGGATGCAGAATATCGGCTTGGAATGGCTGTTTCGACTGCTGAGCGAGCCGCGTCGCCTGTGGAAGCGCTATTTGTATCACAACCCTCGTTTTGTCGTCCTGGCTCTGGCAGATCTATTCGGCTTTCTCCAAGAAAAAAAATAAAAATATGCTTCGTCGCTTCTCCATTAACTTCGCTCTCTTCTCCATGCTGCTGGATGCGCTCAGTACCGCACTGGCGCTGTGGCTGTCGGCGACGCTGCGTCCGCTGCTGAATTCGTGGTCCTTCATTCGCGAGGTCAGCGACTCGGCGATCGTTCCACCGCCATTGTATGTGATCTTCCCGCTCGTCTGGGTGCTGATCTCTGCGGCCCTGTCCATCTATGACGGACGAAAGTTCCTGCGCGCAGCCGACGAGCTGGCAGCGTTGTTCCTGTCCACGTTCATTGCATCCATCTCCACGGCCGGTATTTTATACTTTTCTTTTCGTGAAGTCTCACGCGCTTTATTTGTCCTCTTTGTCGGCATCACGTTCTTGCTGTGCTTCTTCTGGCGCGCTCTCGCCCGAGTGTATTTTCGGACGCGACGCGAGCTCGCTCCCGGGACGCGGCGCCTGCTGGTGGTGGGCACCGGCCGCCTGGCGCAGGATGTGGAACAACAGATCCGGCGTTCGCGTTGGGAGAGCCTTTCCCTCGTTGGTTTTGTGGAATCTGAAGCTGCGCCTGTGACCCGAAATAATTCGCTCGGCCGGCTCCCTGAGCTCAAAGCCCTGGTAAGTACACATCAGGTTACCGACGTCGTGATTGCCGTCCCGTATTCAGCCTACCATCAAATGGGCGAGATCGTAACCTACCTGGAGGATCTGCCGGTCGGGGTCTGGATTGCCCTTGGCTTTTTTGACCTGGCGCTCTACCGCACTGACATCGAAGATTTTGCCGGGATACCCATGCTCGATCTGCGCGCCTCAGCCATGGACGATTACCAGCGCTTGATGAAACGTGCCTTCGACCTCTTTGCCGGGCTGGTGCTGCTGGTGCCGGCTTTGCCTTTCATGGCGCTTGTGGCGCTGCTGGTGCTGCTCGAAGATGGGAGTCCGGTCCTGTTTCGTCAGAAGCGTGTCGGCGAAAACGGTCGCTTGTTTGAGATGCTCAAGTTTCGGACCATGGTCAGGAACGCCGAAGAGCTGCAAGGTCTGGTAGAGAAGCGGGATGCGGACGGGAATCTCATCCATAAAATGCGGGACGATCCGCGCGTCACGCGGGTTGGACGGCTGCTGCGCCGCTTGAGCCTCGATGAGCTCCCGCAGCTTTTCAACATCCTGACCGGGACGATGAGCCTGGTCGGACCGCGTCCCGAGCTGCCCTACCTGGTGGACAGCTACCAACCCTGGCAGCGCAAGCGTTTTGCCGTTCCGCCGGGTCTGACGGGCTGGTGGCAGGTCAACGGGCGCAGCGATAAACCGATGCACCTGCACACCGAAGATGACCTGTATTACATTCAGAATTATTCGATCTGGCTCGATCTGCAGATCATTGTCCGCACGATTTGGGTGGTGCTCATTGGAAACGGATCGTATTAGGAGCGGCTTCATGCAAGCTACCCAGCAATTCGTCGGCGAACGAATCATTCTGGGGTTGGTTCTGATCCTGGCGAACTTGCGAGCCTCCATGTTTATCTTCCTGTTCCCCGATACATCCGTATTTTGGGGTCCGGCATGGATGGAGATCGCACTATGGGTGATCCTGGCTGCCGGGCTGGTATTCCTATTATTTAAAGATGATCTGGTGAACGAGTATCTGGGGCTGTGGCGCCGGAATGGATTGCTTGCTTTTTTTATTCTGCTGGCATTCGTTTCCGTGATCTGGTCTATAGCTCCTGTGGTTACATTGTTCCGGGGGTTGGAGCTCTTCTTTGCAACGTTGATCGGCGCGTACCTGGGGCTGCGCTATCGTCCCGAGCAATTTATGGAAATTCTTTTTTGGTTTGGAACAGTTTTGTTCATCGTATCCATCGCGCTGGTGTTCGGCGCTCCGAAAACGGGCACGATGGATTGGGCTCCGTTTAATGGCGCATGGCGGGGGATTTACTGGCACCGCAATCATCTGGCAAGTATTACGGCACTCATGAGCGTGCTTTATCTGTGCCGCCTCCTTGTAGCGTACCAGCTTCACAAGCAAAGTGGTTTTCTCGATGGGTTTTTCTATTTGCTCTCCTGCCTCATTCTGTACTTTGCCGGGTCGGCCACCGGCTATATTCTCTTCCTCATTCTGCATGCATTGGTCATTGGTATTTGGGTTTGGCTGCAGATTTCCCCGCGGCTACAAAGCAGTCATTACATATTATTCTCGGGGGGTATTCTTTTGTTCTCAGTCCTGATCCTGCTAAATTTGGATTTTGTTTTTGGCTTGTTTCGGCGCGATGCAACCATGACCGGCAGATTGGGCCTGTGGAAAAACGAGTTACAATTCGCATCGCAACGGCTGTGGCTCGGCCATGGGTTCGGCGTGGTTTGGACGTTGGATACGTTCCGGGAACAGATGAGACAGCTTGTTGGATGGCCGTCCCAACCACTCATCGGGGATAATGGTTACTTAGATATCCTCTTACATCTGGGGATCTTGGGGTTGGGAGTCTTCCTCCTGGTCCTGCTAACAACCACGATTCGATCGTTTCGTTATGCCCTTCACCACAGAGTATTGACCGCATTTTTCCCGCTATTCGTGATGGTCTATGCATTTTTTGCCAACATCACCTTCAGCCTTTTCGCTGAAACCGAAGTATTTGTCTGGTTGCTGATTGTTGCTGTGTTGTTTATGACCACAGCACGCCAAACATACACCAGCGCAGCATAATTATTTTGTAAAGCCATCCATGAACCTACGAAGCAAACTCCCTCTATTTTTCAAAGTGCTGGAAGCATCAACGGTTTTTTTTGCGATCGCACTGGTGAACATCAATTCGCTGGTCCGCTTCCGGCAATTCCCCGAAGTGGATAACTATTCGGATAACGAGGGCTGGTACCTGGTGACCGCAGCCCTGACCCTTCTGCTGATGTGGCTCTTGCTGCGCGAGCATCATTTGCTGGCGGGTTACATTGGGATCTGGAAGAATAATCTTCCCTTGATCCTATTTCTTCTTTACACTCTCTTCACATTACTGTGGACGGTGTACATCCCGGCGACACTCTACAAATGGATGTGGCTGCTTTTTTCTAGCCTGGCAGGAGCCTATATTGCAGTTCGCTATGGCCGCCGGGGCACGCTGACCGTGCTCACGTGGGCAGGGGCGATCTGCACCATCTTGAGTATCCTGGTGGTTGCCTATTTTCCATTCGTGGGCATCATGCAAAACAAGGTATTTTTCGGCTCGTGGACGGGGATCTTCTGGCACCGCAACCACACAGGCAATATTTTTGCTTTTTTCAATATGATCTTCCTGCTGCGCTTTCTCCTGGATCAGCAGGCGACGAAGATACACAGGATCGTTTTTGTACTGCTTTATCTTCTTAGCGCGGCGATGGTGTTTGGCAGCCACTCGGCGACCGGCGTGTTCGTCTTTCTGTTCCTGCATCTCGCCACCGGCTTGGCATTTATCTGGCTGAAGCTCCATGAGCGGTTCCAACCCTGGCACTATTATCTGGCCGGATTTATTTTGCTGCCGGCTTTCTGGTCTTTATCACCAATACCGCCTTCTTTTTTGGATTGCTTGGTCGTACAGCCAATATGACCGGGCGCGTGCCGGTTTGGCAGGATCTGCTGACTCGTGTCTTCGTCGAACGGCCGATCTTCGGCTATGGCTACGGCGCGTTATGGATGCAGAAACGCTTCCGCATCGACATGGAAATCCGTCACGGCTGGTCGAACCAGGTCTACTTTGCCGATAATGGGTTTTTTGATATTCTGCTCAATACGGGACTGGTGGGCTTTGCCCTGTTCCTGGCGGTCTATCTGCCTCTCGGCGTTCGCGGCTTGCGCCAGGCAATTCAGGCAAAATCCTGGCTATA
>DATHUN010000623.1:0-3972 GCA_035462205.1 Anaerolineales bacterium | reverse complement strand
CCGGTTTCTATGTACCAGGCAGGTTTTGTCGTTACCGGGTCTACCTCGGTCTTCGCCCAGATCCCTAATTCCTTGGTGCTGGTGCCGGATTTATCGGCACGCGCAACGAATGGGACTTTTGCCGTTGCAATGGCTTTGAACGCGTCGACGGCGTCCATCCCTTTGATCTTGGCGCGGTCGGAGGCAGGTCCTACAATGAGGAAGTCATTGTGCATGACAAGCGCGCGATCTTTGCCCCAGTTCTCTGCCATGAACTTTTTTTCCGCGGTCGGAGCATGGATAAGTAAAACATCAGCATTGCCTTGTTGTCCCATTTCCATCGCCTGGCCGGAACCGGCGGCGACCGTCTGAACCTTATACCCAGTTTGCTCTTCGAACATGGGGATCAGCACATCCAGGAGACCCGAATCCTGAGTAGACGTGGTCGTTGCAAGAATTAGATTCGGATTGGTAGGCGCGGTAACAGGTGCTTCCGTAGATGCCTGGGTCGGAGCTTCCGTCGCGGGCGCCTGGGTGGCGGTTGGCGGTTGACTTGTGATAACAACTATTCTCTTCGGCTTGGGATCACATGCTGTCAAGGCGATGGAAAAGAACACCAGCAGAGTGAGTACAACTTTTCGCGTGCTGAGTTTCATAGATCTTTCCTTCGGAGGATTTTTGGAAGCAGTATTTTCTTAATAAAACTGTATTCCCTAGGATGTGTTATGCTCGCCGCTGTGGGTCGAATTGTATCCGGTTAAGGCGCTGAGCTCATTTCGAAATTTCGAGGTCTGCAAATAGTCCAGCGAGGGTGACAACGTTTTCTCATATTCACGCGGTAGGACAAGGTCATATCGTTCTTCGAACAATGGGTTGAAGTCAAGTCCGCATTGATGGGCGGCGGTTTCCCTTAGCCGAAGGTCTACTTGTACACAGGACGAATACCAAGCGACAGAGTGCCGCATGATCATATCAAATTTCAGAGTTTGATTTACACCCTGCAATCACAGGCTGAAAAACTATTTGTTGTGAGACAAGCGGTAATATTTATTTGACATCCCTCCCCCATCATGATATATAATGACGGAAGGGTGTAAGACCCCAACAAGTTACGGATTGACTCATCCAGAGAAGCTGAGGGACCGACCCTGTGACGCTTCGGCAACCGTTCAAGCGGTGCCAATTTCGGCGGACAATTGTCCGGGAGATGAGAGTAGATATGCAGTTTGTATGTCGCCTCTCGTTGGAGAGGTTTTTTATTTGTAAGCGCAAGCAATCTCGACATATTATCAAACATGAGATTGCCGCGTCGCAATGACAGAGGTCAGAATATGGAAATCGGTGAAACAATCTATGTGAAAACGGCAGATGAATTCCGCAGGTGGCTCATCCAGAATCACAAAAACAAGAAAGAGATCTGGTTGATTCAATACAAAAAAGCGACGAAGAAACCGTCCATTGATTATGTGGAAGCAGTACAAGAAGCGATCTGCTTCGGCTGGATCGATGGCCTCGAAAAAAGCATAGACACGGAACGGTATGCGCTGCGTTTCTCGCCGCGTCGACCGAAATCCAATTGGACCAATACCAACAAGGACCGTGCTCGGAGAATGATCTCCGAGGGGCGAATGACACCCGCTGGTCGCGCTACCCTCCCGCCGGATGTAAGATAGGATTGACCATGAACCTTGAGGACCGACTCAAAATACAGGAACTGATCGCTCGATTTGCCAATAGCTTCGACGTCAAGGACTGGCGCGCCCTGGAAGCCTGCTTCACGGAAGTACTTTTTACAGATTATTCCGATCTGCGTGGTACGCCACCCCAGAACGTTTCTGCAAGTGAATACGCGAGATCGCGGCGCGAATCATTGGATCACTTGAAGTTGCATCATTTGGTAAGCAATTACGAGATTGAATTTGGGAATCCAAATAGTGCCGTTTGCCGCGCCTCGATGATCGTCTGGCGTAAATCAGAGGAAGAAGAATTCACATCGCACTGTTACTATATATTCCAACTGACGAAGCTTGACTCGGATTGGAAAATCAGCGGCATCACGCAAAAGGTCCTATGGAATGAAGGCACCTCCTCCATTCATCAAGGTGCAAAGGACAACTGATGGTCGAGAAAGTCCGGCTCAACGGCGGACCCGATAAATCCGTCACCTGGATCTGGCTGGACCCCGCGGACGGCCAGCTCAAGGTGGAGTACTACGACTTCAGCGAGCCGGCCCAAAAGTTCTTTGGCAACGATATTGCCTGGATCATTACCGTCAACGACATGGACAGCTTGTATTCCTCTCTAAATCAAAATGAGGCAACCTTGATTCCCTGGATGGAGCACTACTTTAAAAGCTATTTTGGCATCAAGCAATGGCTGGAGGAACATGAAATTAATTTTAATATTAACCGAGAGAGCTGGGCATGATTATGAACTGTGCTGAATGTGGAGCTCCAGATAATTTATGCCAGGCTCGCTTCGACGAATTTCTAGCTTTGGAATTTACTGACCCCGGCTATGGTGCGGTACACAATTTGACGGTTGCCACATTCATGGTCCAGCACTCCAGCAGGATGAGCAGGCAAGGTTGGCTGTATGAACGTGATTTGCTGCGGGAGTTCATTGTGGAGAAAAAATCACCCTCCTTGATCCGCCAGCAGGTCAAGGATAGCGTTGACAGTGGCAAACGCAAGTTCACCTTCAAGTCAAAGGATGGAGCTCCCGTCATCAACAAGTCCACGTGGAAAAAGACGATTCTCGATGTGCGCGCCGAAAATGCAGAAGTGTACTGTGAAGATATACACACCTGGGCAAGTTCTGTCCTGGAGGAAGCCAGCGACATGGATTTAGAAAGAACCAAAAATGAAACCAAGTGAAATCAAAACACTCTTTGACTACAACTTCTGGGCGTTTGAGCGCGTCTGGGAATGTATTGCCCAGCTCTCGGATGAGCAGTTCATCCAGGAGATTGATTACTCGACGGGCTCCATTCGTAATATTATCGTTCACATGATGACCGCAAACCGCATTTGGATGAATCGACTTAAAGGAACAGAAATGCCACCGCGTTTAATTGTTGAAGATTTTGATTCGCTTGCAAAAACCCGAGCGAAATGGGATGAGTTGCAGCATGAATTTCTCGATGATCTTGATTCTCTCTCTGCACTACAACTTGAGGAAACCTTTCATTGGGAAATCCTTGGGCGTGGCTGGAAATCAGATAACCCACGTTGGGAAATTCTTTTGCATCTTGCCAATCATGCCACGGACCATCGCTCCCAGATCCTGGCGATCCTTCATCATCACTTTCGTGCAAACACGGTGGAGCAAGATATGATCATTTATTTGGCAGAACGGAATTTAGAATCATTTTGATTTGGATGTTTACTTGTGAAGTAAGCTTATAAAGGAAAACAGATGACTCAAAGAAAATACACGAACAAGAAATATCTCGAAGCCCTCGAAAAGAAAGTCCTTGTTTTTGACGGTGCAATGGGCACGAGCCTACAAAACCAGAATCTCACTGCTGAACATTTCGGTGGCGAGCAATACAATGGATGCAATGATTATCTTGTCATTTCATATCCGCAGGCCGTGGAAAACGTCCACCGCTCGTTCCTCGAAGTCGGTGTGGATGTGCTTGAAACGGACACCTTCCGTTCCAACCGTATCACCATGGCAGAGTACAAACTCCAAGATCGCGTCATCGAAATCAATGAGACCGCGGCAAAACTCGCACGTCGCCTTGCGGATGAATATTCCCAGCCGCGAAAGTCAAATGTCGAACGTTCAACGTTGAATGTTCAACCCAGGTTCGTCGCTGGCTCCATCGGCCCCTCGGGCAAACTGCCCTCTACCAATGACCCTGAGCTCTCCAATGTCAGCTTTGATGAACTCGTCGACGTGTTTCGTGAGCAAGCGGTTGGCTTGATTCGCGGTGGCGTGGATGTATTGCTGATCGAAACCTCGCAAGATATCCTTGAAGTCAAAGCT
>DATHUN010000622.1:0-1737 GCA_035462205.1 Anaerolineales bacterium | reverse complement strand
CCGGAAGCGGGCGGGGCAAGGACATGACCACATCGATAATGTCGTGAATCACCTCTTCGCCTTCGCCAATCACGAAGGCGTCGATGAAGGCATGCATGGGCTCAGGATTCATGGTCGAATGTCCGCCGGCGATAATAATCGGATGTGTTTCGTCGCGATCAGCCGAACGGACTGGAATCCCAGCCAGGTCGAGCACATTGAGGGCGTTAGTGTAGAGCGTTTCATAGGGCAGGGAAAAGCCGATGATGTCGAACGATGCCAAGGGTCGTTTTGATTCAAGCGTATAGAGCGGAATCCCGTGTTCGCGCATCAAGGCTTCCATATCGAGCCAGGGCGCGTAGGCGCGCTCCGCCAGGGCATCCTCGCGCTGGTTGACCTGGTCATACAGGATTTTTAATCCGACATTCGAGACGCCAATATCATAAATATCAGGGAAGACAAACGCAACCTTGGTCGCGATTTTGTCCCAATCTTTGACCACGCTGTTGAGCTCGCCGCCGACATATCGACCTGGTTTTTGTACCTTTAAAAGGATCCGGTCGAGTTTGTCTTCGATCTGTGCAGGCGTAAGCCTAAATGGAGTAAACATGGGGGTGATTATAACAAGATTTGTCCAATTCAAAAAAGTAGGTGATCTTCTTAGAAAAGAAAAAGGACAGGTACAAGCCTGTCCTTTTTGGTTCATTGATTTCTGTTCTTGAACCGTTTTGTTACGCCTTCCCCCAGCAGGACAGTCGCTTTCTCATGACCCGCCTCCATTGCCACATCCATGGCGGTTTTGCCATCCGTGCTTTTGAATGTTAGGTCGGCGCCACCCATCAGCAATGCATGCAGGATTTCCACGTCGCCGTTTTGGGCAGCGGCGTGAAGCGGGGTAAAGCCTCCCTGTTCGCGCACATTGGCGTCTGCACCGTGATCGAGGAGCAATTGGACGATTTTTTTGTGCCCACCTGCGGCTGCGGAATGGATAGGCGTCGCTTTGAGCTCATTAAGTGCTGGGGAATTCACCTGCGCCCCTGCCTTGATCAGGTATTCGGCGGTATCGTAATGTCCAAAAAAGGATGCCAATCCAAGCGGCTGGAAACCATCTTGCGCGTAAGCATTAACCGACTCGGGGTCGCGTGCCAGCAGACGAATAATGTGATTGATCTTGCCTGTAGCCGCTGCTTCGAAGATCGTCAGAATAACGGCTTTATCTGCTAGAAAGGAAGCCAGCTCCGGCTCGCTGTGATAGGCGGCAATCAGAATCGGGCTCAATCCATTTTCCTTGACGTGAATCAAAGCCGGATCCACAATGAGCTGGCGTTCCACCTCGTAGCGGTTACCCTGTTTGATCGCGTCAAAAAAGCTGATACTCATAGATTCGGGGCGGTTTCCATTCTATATTGCACAAGCCTTCATAACTTATGAAAACAGCGGATCGTATTTCTTGCCCGATTCTATCATTTCTTCCAGCTGCTCATGATTCAGTTGCATATAATTTTCGCAGGCTTGGATCATCAGCGGCAACACGCGGACGTCGCCCACGGTGCAGAGTCCAGTCACTTCATAGGAAAGGGCAAAGTTCACCGCTTTCTGAATCATTTCTGGATCCTCGAACGGCTCGTACCAGGTCGTGGCCGTGTGCTGTCTTTCGCCCCAGGGAGCTTTTGTGATCGCCTTGATCACCATCGTGCCAACGTCCCTTGCCCGGCAGACCGAAATGAGTTCTTTGGCGTGCCGGCGATAGTCCTCGTT
>DATHUN010000621.1:0-9384 GCA_035462205.1 Anaerolineales bacterium | reverse complement strand
CAGCCGGATTGCACGGTGGAGCAGCTCACCCAAATGGGACTCGGCTTCCTGGGGGGCAATATTGCCCTGTGCAACCCTCCGGAACAGGCAATCGGGTTGGTCGAGCCGCTGATTCAGTCCCAGATGCAGACGATCACAGCCGCCTTCCCCGATCAAGTAACTGTCTTCTCCAGCACCGATAGTCGTTCCCGAAGCGACCCGCGCTACTCGCTGCATCTGGTCCGCTCGACGATTCATTTTTTACCCTTCTTCGTATTCCTGCTGTTTCTGGCGATTGCTATATTTGCGATTCGCGATTTTCGTGATTTGTTCGTCTGGTGGGGCTGGCCGCTGCTGATTTTAGGAGGAATCAGCGCGCTGCTCGGTTTGATTGCTTCTCCGCTCATCGGCGCGCTGCTGCAGATCCTGATTGAGGCGCAGGGTATCGCATTTTTGCCACCGGTACTTGCCTCCAGCATCGCCGAGACGGCGAGCACGGTAGCGCGTCAAATGCTGGTGCCCGTTGCTATTCAAGGTTTCGTCATTGCATTTGTGGGGCTGGTAATGGTCGTGATCGGTATCGTTTTGACGAGACGCGAGCGAGAACAACTCTATATGTATTAAGAAGCAGACCTCATGGAGCTAAATTTTGCTACAACCGATCTTAGGGACGAACTCCAAAATAATCTTCAGGACAGGGCTCTGCCTTTCCATTGCCTAAATCTTTGCTGCAGCTAGCCAGAATTGGTCGAACCTTTCCAACCGTCCAGAAGGGTCCAACACCGATCGCTTGACAGTTTAGATGATTAAAACCATCGGAAAATCGTACTCGTGACCGGAACAGCATTGGCATCGTTTGCTCATGTTCCCACGTTGCATAAGCTTTCGTAGCCATTGCGATCTTTCGACATGCAGCATAAGCGGAAAACTCTTTGGTTTTCACACCCCCAAAATATGGCGTACTGACAAGAAGGATCGCCACCAGAAACAGTGGCGCTGCTACTTTCCAATTTGGAAACATTGTCTTAGCCTCCTAATTTAGAAAACTACTCAAAACCGATAAGCACGTCTAAACGCTGGTTAAAAGACAGATTACCGAAGAAAAAGATACACCTTGTCTGAATCGGGTTGACTCACGACCCGCGGGCGCAGCGCGTAATTTCTTAACGTCCTGCCTCGATCATCTTCTTCAATATTTCAAGTGTAACGTTCCAATAAAAGGCTAAATGTTTATAGATAGAATCGGTTGGAAAATTACTCAGTGTGAGCGTTAACTTTGTCTGATTCCCCATGGGCGCTAATAGAAACTCCATGATGGAGTAGTTGCGTGTTTCGTCAGGAAGCCGGGAGAGTGAACTCAAATGGCTGTACTTCAGAACCTTCTCGCGTTCCAATTGCAGAATCATCCCCTTGTTCTCAAACTTTATTCTGTGCAGATCTCCGCGAATAATGATCGAGTTTCCCACTTTCCAATCCGTGACGATATCGATTTCTGTTTCGGACATCCATTTCTTCATGATCTCAGGGTTTGTCAAGGCGTCCCAAACCTTTGAAGTTGGTGCGTCAATCTTGATCGTCTTACTTAATATTTGCTCACCTTGAGGTGACGTGGAGGTGCTCATCTGGTTAGTCATTGTTGCTGAATATGGTATCACCAATAAGAGATGTGGAGTTGCAACCTGGTTGGGTGAAACCATCGTGTCCGCTCGCTACATCACGACAGAACCGGTGAAATTCCTCCTAGGGCTGGGCAGCTCTGGCTTCGTTTATTATGTTAGCGAACTTCGAGCCGGATAGTCACTCTGTTCCCTTCCTCGAGCTTTTCTGCTTTTCGAACGCTTGCTTTAACAGGCACCAGGTAGCGGCCATCTTTGGGAAATAACGAGGTAGTAAACTCAGTTTTACCGATCCGCACATGGACCGGAATCACTCCCCAACCATACGTCACGAAACCTGATATCGCTTTTATGTCGAGGCTCTGTTTTTCCGGAACGGTCACGAAGAACCACGGGGCGGGGCCCTTCCAAAACCAAATCTTGCCGCTGAACTCGAAGTTCATTGGTCCAGTATATCAAATGCCCGATGGATGCGACTTGCGCCACAGGCGTTGAGCTGACTTGTTCACATTTCCATAATCGTAAATCTACGGCTGCCCAAATCTCGTAGTTAAACAGAACACCTGTTCCAGTATAATCAGACCGAAAGGAGCGCGTATCATGTCCATTCAAAAATCCGAAATCAAGCTAGAGGGTAACGGGAAATCGTTTAATGCCTATCTTGCCTCCCCTCCTAATGGAGGACCGGGCATATGGGTGCTGCCATCCTGGTGGGGGCTCAAGCCGTTCTTCAAACAGATTTGCGATCGGCTTGCAGACCAGGGGTATACAGCGCTCGGGCTGGATTACTACCAGGGTCGCATCGGCACTACCCTTGAAGAAACCAAAGCGCTGCAGGAGGAGGCTGAAAGTGATTTTGATGGCATGAAGGCAATGGTCAAAGCGGCGAAAGATCAGGTTGCGTCACTCGGAACGGGTGAGTTCGTTGGCGTGGTGGGCTTTTCGATGGGCACGGATTGGGCGGTCATAACGGCAGCAACCGAGCCGGATGTTGCCGCAACGGTTCTGTTTTACGGCGGCTGGAGCGTGGATTTCAGCAAAATGAGATCGAAAGCGCTTGTGCATTATGCTGAAACGGATGAGTGGTTTCCGTTTGACAAAGCGAAGGAGATGGAACAAAACATGAAAGCCGCGGGTGTCGACGTGACGCTTCACATTTATCCCGGAACGGCTCACTGGTTCATGGAAGAGGATCGTCCCGAATACGACCCGGCCGCCGCCTCTCTTGCCTGGGAACGGACGCTCGAGTTTTTCAAGCGAAATTTACGCTGAACGTTTGTAGGTTGCTCGCTGCCCCGGTTGTTTGGTGCCGGGATCCGTGACGTCGCGCAACATCCCGGGCGGAGCTGGGTTGGGCGGCCCAACATGCATCGCCTAAGGATGGGTCGGGGTGTGGATAGATGCACACGAATAAATTACCACCATGAGCGCAAAGTGTTCAGGTGGCACCTATAGTTGTGCAACCTGTGGAGCTACCTCCTCGCAGAATTTGTCAATTGTGCGCTGATCCTCAAACGCGATTTGGAAGTGGCGCACTCCACGCTCAATGAATGGACGCAACTGCTCGATGGCATCTGCCGGTGTCGGCCCCAGCTTTGGTTCTACGGGTACTACATATCCCGCTTGAGCAATGTTAACCGCAGTGGTATCGGCAGGAACAAACTCGGATGGATCTTTAGGGAAGTGCGCCGTGCCGCCGAGTGTAAGCCAGATCTCCCCAATATCACGGCCAATTGCTTCACACTCTTCTTTGAGCACAGCGTAGGCGGACTCGAAGGCACTCATGGTGTAGTCCCAATTCCAGCCATCCGCCAGCCTGGCGGCGACCGCCAGTGCCTTCTTGCCGTTGGTGCCGACTAGTATAGGCGGCAATGGGTTGGGTTGTGGCATGCAGTAAGCATTCTCGACGCGGTAATGTTTGCCATGGTACGTGGCGGGCGATTGGGTCCACATGGCGCGCAAGATCTCGATCGTCTCGGCGAGCTGCTCAACACGCGCTCCAGGCGAGGCAAAATCGAAGTTATAGGCATCATACTCTTCTTTATGCCAACCGGCACCCAGACTCATAATGAAACGTCCGCCTGTGAGGTGTTGCATGGTCGCACCCATCTTAGCTAGCAGGGCGGGATTCCGGTAGCTCTGGCAGTTGACCAGGTGACTGTACGCAAAGCGTGGATAGAGCGCTGCGAGATGCGCCATGAGAACCCAGGATTCAAAATTGGGATCCTCTCCGCTCTGGAGATGATCAGACAGCCAGACCATCGTGATATGCTCGGACAGCGAATTCAAGGTGCGTTCATAGTAAGCATGGGCATCCTCGCCCGGAACCTCCGGGTAGCGGGACAAGCGTATTCCAAAATCGACAGTCATGTTTGACCTCCTTTGGGATATAGAATTCAGAGATATATACAAGCCGCCCAACGGTTTGCGTTACCGGCGGCTGGGGAGACAAGATAACACTTATTGAACGGAATTGGTTTGAGCCAAAGAAAACGTTTGAAAACGCGCACCGTACCCGCCAGTCCAGTGCACGCTTTGTTGGGCTGCTTTTATGGGCGAATGTCTTTATAATGCAGCGCTACTGCGCCGGAGCGGAACGTTTTTGAATCGATGAGTTCCAGGGAATGCTTCCTGCCCGATTCGAACAAGCGGGGACCTTCTCCCGCAATGATCGGGTGAACGACAAAGTGATACTCGTCGATAAGATTCCATTGTGCGACTTGCGATGCGATGTTCAGCGAACCAATGGAAATATTTTTTCCTGGCTGTTGTTTCAACTTCAGAATTTCTTCTTGCAGGTTTGAGTGCAGAAGTTTCGTGTTGTTCCACGCAACGCTTTTCAGCGTCGTTGAGAAGACGATCTTCGGTATCGAATCGAACGTGCGTGCGAATTCGTTGGTTACGTTCGTTTCCGATTGGTTGATTGCGACATCGTGCCAGTACGGGTACATCAGTTGATACGTGTTGCGTCCGAAAATTTCAACGTCTGAATCACGCAAGAGCCCGGTGAAGTACTCGTGCAATTCGTCGTCGGCGATCACCGACTCGTGACCGCAGTAGCCATCTATCGTGATGTTTATTGCAAAAACAACGTTTCTCATTTGTTGTTCTCCTGATATTGTCTAAATGCTTTATTAACTAAAGAAAAGAGCGTCAACGCTCAAACCAGATTCTTCGTCGCTTTCTGCCGCCCAACGGCTCGCGTTACCGGCGGCTGGGGAGGAACAGGGTCGGAAACGGGAAACTGCTAAAGCTCAGAACAAGCTCCAAAAAACGCGCCCAGTCCCAGCCGTCCGGTAGTACCATAGGGAAGGACATACCCTGTGGGGCACTTTGGCAGATCGGTGTCCGGTAGGTCGAGCCGAGACCGTCGTGCAGCACGATCGCCATGTCCATCAGTCGGTTAGCCTTCCTATGGCAGTTGAATGGTCGTTGGAGACCGGATACTAGCGCGGGCCACTCTCTATTCTACAGAGAGAACCAACATAGAACCACTAGTAGTGGAACAGAGAGGGGCATCGCGGCGGTCAAGAACAGCCACCTTTG
The DNA here is from genome assembly GCA_035462205.1 of Anaerolineales bacterium. Taxonomy (GTDB): domain Bacteria; phylum Chloroflexota; class Anaerolineae; order Anaerolineales; family Villigracilaceae; genus Defluviilinea. The sequence continues at coordinate 4,243 of DATHUN010000621.1, read as the reverse complement.
TTATTGCGCGGCTCGCGTGTCATTCTTTCGCGCTTTTCCATCAAAAACTAACGACACTTCCCTAGACATCTAAGACAGTTGCTGCACCCTGTGTTAGGCGGGTTTCCCTTCGAGCGAATCTCTAAGCATTGTAACAATTTGTTTCTCGATCGGCGCGGGTAACTCCAACTTTGTGACTTGATCACTGTCTTGAAATTCCATCTCCGCAAATCGATGATTTTGTCGATACCGTGGGATAACGTGCAGATGCACATGTGCGTCTTTGTTCATCAGAAATGCGTAGTTGAAATGGTCGGGCTGAAAACAAGTAAGCAGCACAACTTTAACCTTTCGGATAATATCCCATAATTCACCGACCTCCTCGGGGCGCAAGTTGCAAATGTCTTCCTCGTGACGCTTAAGGCAAATCATACACTTACCCAATTTGTTCTGATTGTTGTTCATGACGACTCGCCAATGTTGGAAAGAGTAAACTTCGTAGGCCTCCAAAGGTTGGCAAAGTATACAATCCATCCGAGCACCTCCTTGTAAACCATGTTGGTAGCTAAAATTTTCCACCCAATTTGTTGGGCGGCACTGCTTGGTGCGCACTAGAGAAGGCCTAGAAAAGACTCTTGCCGAGCACAGCATAGACAAGCAACGCTGCGGCAACGAACAGGAGACCCGTATACACAAGATCCTCGAACCAGTCGATGAGACCTGGCTTTCTTTCCAACATCATTCGCGGATTGTAATAGAAGATAGACACTAGAATTAACACGATTGAGACGATCAGCCCAATCCATGCAGCCCACTCGGCTCCGGTAAACAGCACGGTAATTACCAGACCAGCGAGTACGTAGAACGGAATACCCTGCGTGACAAAAACATGCATCGAGTCATGTCTCGAAGTGCCGGCCTTTATCGTCGCCCGGTAAAGCTCGTAGACGAATGAGAGTGCGAATGTCGCTACGAGGGTCCATGCTGCGTGGGTCATGAGTGTTGTCATTGCACCGTCTCTAAGGACTTCAATACGCCTCTACGGAAGAATGCTATCACAAGTTGATTTGCCGCCTAACGGTGTGCGTTACCGGCGGCTGGGGAGGATAAGGCTCGGAAACGGAAACCTGCCAAAGTTCAGAGCAACTCCCAAAAAACGCGCACAGTCCCAGCCGTCCGCTGCACGCTTTGTTGGGCGAACTTCGCTTGAGAACTCATTTCCTAGACAACTGATCATGCATGTCGGGACGATACTCAAGATGATATTCTTGCTCATCTTGTCCAATGATGCGGCATCCCAAACGCTCATACAAACGCTGCGCACCGGGGTTGTCTTTCTCCACGGAAATGAAAAGAGGCACCTGTTTCAAGTCAGCCTCGCGCTTTAGCTGTTCAATCAATGTGCTCCCAATGTGCTGGTTCTGATAGGCAGGTAAGAGTTGTATGCCAGCCAACGTAATGCTCGTTCGGGTCCGCACTATGCGTAGTCGTCCAATCGGATAACCGTCGGATTCGATGACACTTAACGTACAATCGGGTATAGTGCCCAGAATGGTTTCCCGCGTCCAGTTTTCATATCCAGTGCGGTATTCAACCAGATCAATATCAGGTGGGAACCTTCCTTGCGCCAGAGTGGCAGTAATTACCACATCTGCGAGAAAGGCAACGTCTGCAAGAGTTGCCGGACGAAGATCAATAGTCATGTATCTCCTTATGCAAAGACCGCCCAACGGCTCGCGTTATCGGCGGCTGGAGAGAAGAATGCTCAGAAACGTGAAACTGCCAAAGCTCAGAAAAAGCTCCAAAAAAGGCGGCGAGTCCCAGCCGTCGAGTGCCCGCTTTGTTAGCTACCTTGTGCCTGAAAACAACTTATTTGGAGCTTTGGGCTTCTGCCATCGCAGAGGAGATAATCTCCTCTTTGACACCTTTCTTTCGCAGACTTTCAAGTAATGCCGAAATTTCGATACCACTTTCAAGGCGTTCCAGATCGGCTCGCAATCCTTGACCAATATATGCCTTGATCAAAGCCTGATACCATCAAAAACCAAGCATCGGAGCAACACGCTTTGAGTCTTCAATCACATCATCAGGAATACGAATACTCACTATTGTCATCGGACGATCTTTTTGCAAACGCTGCACAATTTTATTGGTTTTCATAGATTTCTCTTTCTTCTCATGGCTGCCTTGGCATAGGCGGTTACTTTTCCTTCTTATGTGGCTCAATAGTTTGCTGCTCCTGTCATCCTATACCGCTCCTATACTGTTCCTATAGTGATCCTATAGCGTCGCTATACTGATCCTTCGGTCAACCTATACCCTTTCTCATAATTCAGATTTCTCTCACAACGCAGGGACGCCACATTGATTCTCCCTGGAATAGCATGTGACATGTTGTACAGGTAATTATTGAAAAATTCTTTTTCATGTTTGACAGGATGGCATACAGCTATGTAAAGCGACTTCGGCTCACGGGCAGCCGTTCTTCAAATGCTCGTCGAACGTCTCAGAGAATTCATGTAAGCCCGAGCCGTCGCACTTGGCGCGGAAGTAGAGATACTTTGTCTCGGTTGGGAGAGCAACTGCCCGCAGCGACTCGAGGCTCGGGTTGGAGATCGGTGTTGGCGGCAGCCCGGTATGGGTATAGGTGTTATACGGCGAATTCACCTCGAGATCGATCAGGGTCAGTGGGCTCGTCCACCAGTTTTGCTGCAGCGGGCTGTAGCCGAGCGCATACTGCACGGTCGGGTCGGCGTCGAGCTTCATGTTGATCTTCATCCGGTTCAAATACACGGAGGCGATCAAAGGCTTTTCTTCGTCCTTGACCGCTTCCCGTTCTACGATGGAAGCAAGGGTCACTGCCTGATAGGTCGTTAATCCCATCCGCTCGTATTCATTTGTAAGTTCCGGCGTCAGGTGCAGGGCGAAATTGCGCAGCAGTCCGTTCACAAAAACATCGGCGCTCACACCGCGTGGCACAATGTACGAATCGGGGAAGAGAAAGCCTTCCGTGGTGGTCGCCGTCGCCAGAAAATCAAAATCGGGATGCGGGGCACGCGCCGCGGTCAGGAATTCCTCCGGGGAAAAAGCCAGACCCGAGGTCGTGAGCGAAGCAGCAATCTCCTCCATCCGCCAACCCGGCAGAATGACGAAGGTCACCTCGCTCGGGGTGGCGTCCTGCACTTTGCGGGCGATCGCGATCGCAGACATCGCCGGGCTCAGCTTGTATTCTCCCGATTGGATCGTGGTGTCGAGCCCGGAATAGATCAGATATGCCCGGAAGGCGTTCGCGCTGCGGATCAGCTCTGCCACCTCCAGGTGGCTGGCGATCGAATTGACCGACTCCCCCTCCTGGACTGTGAATGTTTCTTCTTTTCCCTTGGGGTTCAGCGGAGAGGTCAGCAAGCCGTCGTACCAGAGCAGCATGGCGGAATATTGAATGCGCTGCGGGATCGAAAGCGACGGCGACGCCGGACCAAACACCCATGCTGCCCGCACGGGAACGACGTAAAATGTGACGATTAAACAGGCAAGCACCGAGAGGATGAGTAGGACAAGAATAGCTCTCAGGATGGTTCGGGTTTTACGCTTCTGCCTGGCAGGCTTCTGTGTTTTGACCGGTTGCGTGGGTATGTCTATCATGACTCGGCTATTTGGATGGATTGGATTCGAGATACGACTGCAGGATGACCACTGCGGCGAGCGAGTCGTGATGTCCCGCCCGTTTTTTGCGGGAGACGCCCAGCTCGATTCGGGTCGCCCGCGCCTCCTGGGTACTGAAGGACTCATCCCATAGAACGACCGGAATGGAAGTTTGTTGCTGCAAGGCGTCGGCGAATTTTGCCGCACGGCGGCCTGCCAGGTTCGGCCGCCCTTCTTCGTCAAAGGATTGTCCGATCACGATCAAGCCCACGTCGTTATCCTGGGCGAGACTGGCAACCTGAGCGGCATCCATCAGGCGCGAGACATGCTCAATTACTTTAAAGGGACTGGCAATCGTCCCGGTCGGCTCACTCAACGCCAGGCCGATTCGTTTCTCCCCATGATCTACTGCTAATATTCTCATAAGTGCCCCGCTTTCTCTCCCCCTATTTTCACGGAAAATGGGGGGAGGCAGGAGGGGGGTTGATAACAATTTGTCACTCTGCCACCACCGAGATACGGAACGGGACAATCGGCATCCACGGCCACCAGGCGGGTGTCAGTTGAACGTCGGGTGCACTGGCGAGTGGCAGATTCTCTTTCAATTCTGATTTCACGTTCC
>DATHUN010000620.1:0-2748 GCA_035462205.1 Anaerolineales bacterium | reverse complement strand
TCATTCAGCTCCATCCCAAATGGCTTGCCTACGTCTCATGTGATCCCTCCACGCTGGCGCGGGATGCGGCACGACTGATCTATGGGGGATATAAACTCAAGCAAGTCACACCCTTTGATTTATTTCCGCAGACATTCCATATAGAAAGCATTAGCTTATTCCAGAGATGAGAGCAAAGCCAAGAATTGTTCCATTAGGTGATTCGGCGGTGTTGGTTCAATTCGGAAATCAAATTGACCTCACCATCAATCGACGTGTCCATGCGCTTGCAGCCCTCATCGCTGCTTCCCCGTTGGATGGAATGATTGGCACAATCCCTGCCTATGGCACGCTATTGATTCATTATGATCCCCTTATTTTGACATACTTCCAAGCCAGCAAATGGATTCGCACCAAGCTAGATCAAGTGCAGGATGTGATCTTGAAAAAACCGCGCCGCATCGAAGTCCCTGTGCGCTATGGCGGCGAGTATGGGATCGATCTTCAATTTGTTGCTGATTCCCACCATCTGTCTGTGGAAGATGTGATCCGAATCCATAGCGAGAAAACATATACTATTTACATGATGGGCTTTACACCGGGGTTCCCCTATATGGGCAAACTAGACGATTTGCTTGTCACACCACGGTTAGACTCTCCACGCACGCGCGTCCCATCCGGGACGGTCGCCATTGCAGGCTCTCAAACCGGCATCTACCCGATCGATTCTCCGGGTGGCTGGCGCCTTATCGGGTATACATCCTTGCAGCTCTTTGATCCAAAATCCGAATCTCCTTTTTTGTTTTCCCCGGGAGACGAAGTGCGATTCGTCGCCGAGAAATAATGTCGCTTGAAGTAATCGACGTGAGTGGGCTAGCAACGATCCAGGATTCCGGTCGCAAAGCTTGGATGAGCTATGGCGTTCCGACAGCTGGTGCAATGGATCAATTTGCTTTTCAAGCGGCCAATGCCTTGCTTGGTAATACGCCAGATTGTGCAGTGATCGAAATTGGCTTAGGCGACATTACTTTTCGCGCTCTTCACGACTGTGTTATTTCCGTGGCGGGATTTGGTTATTTGCTATCCGTATATCTGTGGGATTTCCCTCTTTGGAGTTCATACTTCATCCGCGGTGGATGGACGATCCATCTGCACAAATTAGATACCGGCCTGTGGACTTATCTGGCGGTGACGGGTGGCATTCAGACTCCGTCCGTGCTTGGATCGCGTTCCACCTATCTGCGCGGTGCTTTTGGCGGATTCGAAGGCGGGCAACTACAAGTAGGAGATATCTTGCATACCAGCCGACCTTCCGTATCGCTCAGCCAGCTTGCGGCGCGCGGCTTCGCGGAAGATGTGCGTCCAACATATAGTGAGCATCCAATCATTGACGTTATTCTAGGACCGCAAGCGAATTACTTTACGAAAGAAAGTATCGAAAAATTTTTTTCACAGGAATACACCGTGAGCACAACCTCTGACCGAATGGGATACCGCCTCGAAGGTCCTACCCTAACTCGTCGGAACAAAACTGAGCTGATCTCGGAAGGCATGACCTTCGGTTCCATCCAGGTTCCTTCCAATGGACAGCCTATTGTAATGATGGCAGATGGTCCCACCACCGGAGGCTACCCGAAGATTGGAACAGTCACCAGCGCAGATTTACCGTTGCTCATCCAATGCGCGCCCAACAAAAGTAGAATCCGCTTTCGGGAGACGACCGTTGCAAAGGCACAGAAGAAATATCGAGCATGGATGCGTGGGTTGAATAAGATTGTGGAGAGTGAATAAGATTTCGGTAAATCATTCGGTGGTTGAGAAGGGCGAAGCCTGTATCGAAACCACCAGTGAATGGATTTAACTATGAAAATCGACCTCAACTGTGACCTGGGTGAAAATATCGGCAACGATGAAGAGATCATGCCCTATGTCACCTCGGCTAATATTGCCTGTGGATTTCATGCCGGTGACGCACAGACCATGCAGGCAACAGTCCGGCTTGCAAAGAAATATGGCGTCGCGGTTGGCGCACATCCCAGTTGGAAAGATCTGGCAGGATTTGGACGCCGCGAGATGTCGCTCGCAGCCGATGAGGTCCAGGCGCTGGTGCTGTATCAAATCGGCGCGTTGCATGCGATTATTAAGGCGGAAGGTATCGAGCTGCAGCACGTCAAGCCACACGGTGCTCTGTAAAATCAAGCCGCGCAGGATTTTGTTTTGGCGAATGCCATTGTCCAGGCGGTCAAACGCTTCAGCGGGGATTTGGTCCTGGTGGGGCTCGCAGGCTCAAGCTTAGTCAGAGCGGGAATGGAAGCCGGTTTGCAGGTTGCAAATGAGGGATTCCCGGACCGCAACTATAATCCTGATGGCACGCTCGTCTCCCGTAAACAGGGGAATGCGATCATCGAGTCGCCAGAAGATGTGGCGGCTCATGCCGTCCATTTGATTCGCGAAGGAATTGTGTTTGAGGGCAATCGCATTCAAGTTGATACTTTGTGCCTGCATGGCGATCATCCATCTGCCGCGCGGAACGTAGCTTTGGTTCGTGATAATTTGGAAAAAGCAGGAGTAGGAGTTAACCCATTAAAAAAGTAGAGCGAGACTACAGTCTCGCTCTACTTCCTCTGATCAGTCAGTTGCTGGCTCAGATGTAGGTGGTGGTACAAGCGCTGGCAGTGCTTTGATCTCACGATAGGTCAATGTCCAGACGGTTGAGCTATACACGGATTGCCAGCTTCGCAGTAGAACCCAGGGGGAAAAGGCGATCAC
>DATHUN010000619.1:0-9755 GCA_035462205.1 Anaerolineales bacterium | reverse complement strand
CCGCCATTGTGATTCGGGAAGGGCTGATCGATGCCCAAGAGCTTTACTTCACTATTCGGGTCGGCTCGACTGGCATCACTCGAAACTTGAAAACGAGCAATAACGGTATTGCCATTGGTGTCTGTGTAGTTGACAAAGAAGCGGCCATTCTGTGCATACCCCGGATGGAACGCCAAGCCCAGCAATCCCTGTTCATTGCCACTACTTCCGACCCGGTCCGTGATATCCAGGAAGGGTTGGTCGAGCAACTGCCCACTTTGGAAGATGCGTATGCGCCCGGTTTTTTCGATGAAAAATAAACGACCCGATCCATCGGCTTGCAGGTCGACCGGTCGCTGCAAGCCCCCCGCGAACAACTGCCACTGATAGGCGTTGGGATCCGGAAACGTTGCCGCGCCGGAGGCTGTAGCGGTGGCAGTGGGCTCTGCAGGTGTGGAGGTATCGGGAATCGTTGTCGGGGAAACAGCGGTCGGTGTAGTGGAAACAATTGTCGGTGTGGGAGGAACAGAGGTGCCCGGTCCCGTGCATGCCAGGAGGGGCAATATCAGTAAAAGAATGAATCGTCTCATTTATTTGTTGTGGACGTCTCTCGATTCTGCATCTACGATGTCATCTGCGTCGCCGGAAATCATATCCAGATCGTCCATATGTTCCTTGACAACGTTATCCGGACAAAGCTGCACAAACAGCGTCGAACCGATCCACATAATGGCGGCATCGTCCAGCGCGCCGATCACAGGAAATACTACGCCCGGCAGCAGATCGACCGGGGAGATCAGATAAGCAAGCGAGGCAATCGGTAGTATTTTTACAAAGGGGCTTACCCGGCTATCGCCCATCAGCCGCCCGATCAGCTTGATCTGTTTGATAAAACTTTTCATCATCCCGCCCTGCGGATTGGTGATTAATTTTCGTCTATTGTCAGTCATTAGAAGCTCCTACTCTCTATATTAAGCACGAATGAGAAGTGGACAAGCGGTTCCACATACCGGCGTCACAATGCCATCCATTATAAGACACCTACTCTGGATGACAACGCTTGACGCTGCAATTCATATACGAAATATATCCTTTTAGGTGGCAAATGACAGGATACGGTTTATAACGACGAGGGTACAATTTCAGCATGCCTTATCTGATTGACGGACACAACCTGATCCCCAAACTTGGACTGCGCCTCGACTCACCGGATGACGAAATGGAATTGGTTACCATCCTGCAGGAGTTTTACCGGCTCAATCGCAAGCCCGTGGAAGTCTATTTCGATGGCGCGCCGGCGCTCCAAGCCGGGACGCGCAGGCTGGGCACCATCACCGCCCACTTTGTGCGACTGGGGACGACCGCCGACGATGCCATCCGCAAGCGGTTGCAGGCGCTCGGCAAAAGCGCAAGGAACTGGACCGTCATCTCCTCCGACCGGCAGGTACAGGCAGAAGCGCATGCGGCGCACGCCGAGGTGGTCTCCTCAGATGCGTTCGCGGCACGCTTGCAGCAAGCGCGCGCCTCGGCGCCCAAGGGGAACAGTGACCGCCAGCTCCCCGCAAGCGAAGTAGAGGAATGGATGAGAATCTTTCAAAAGGGGAAACCAAAGTAAGAGCGTAGTTTTGGGTCGGAATCTGTACTCCCAATAGTACGAATGTCGCAGAAACAGATGTGTTTCTCTGCGGCAATTTCTATAATTTTTATATGGACATTTCAGATGAATCAATGTATATTAAATTTGACACCTGCCCTCCCCTTTATAGGTATTTAGGTGTCTGACCGCCGTCTGCGATTAGCATGCCCCCCCCATGCTAGTGAGGCGGCGGTTTCTTATACCCGACCCCCACCATTCCTCCCCCAAATGCAAAGAGCGAATTTGGGGGAGGTTTTATAAAGATATAATCAGTTTATGAACACGCTTTATACATTTGTTCCCTCGCCAGGTCATGTGTATCCAGAGCACCCGGAGCGACCGGAAAGGCTGGATATTTTACAGCCGCGCTTGAAGTCTTTTCATGCCGAGTGGATCGAAACAAAACCTGCCACGCAGGAGCAGATCGCGTATGTGCATCGCCCCAAATTAGTTTCCGCTTTGGAGGCAGTATGCCGAGAACAAGCGCCGGCAATTATTGATTATGCTCCCACCTATGTAACTGCCTCCTCGTTTGACGATGCGCTGCTCGCCGCGGGCGGCGTCATTACCTGCGTCGACGCGGTCGTGCGCGGCGCAGCGAAAAACGCGTTTGCCATCGTCCGCCCGCCGGGACATCATGCCGAGCCCGACCGGGCGATGGGTTTTTGTATTTTCAATAATATTGCCATCGGTGCGCGCTATGCCGTTGAGCAGGGCCTGCGGCGCGTGATGGTCATCGATTATGATGCCCATCATGGCAACGGAACGCAAGCCGCTTTCTTCCACGAGCAACGCCTCGCCTTTCTATCCACCCATCAATGGGGAATTTATCCTGGCACGGGTTGGATCAACGATGCCCCGCAGGCGAAACAGAGAATCGTCAACGTGCCGCTGCCAGCGTATGCCGGGGATCAAGCCTACGAGCAGGTGGCAGATCGAATCTTTCGCCCGTTCGTTAAATCATTCCAGCCGCAGCTGATTCTGATCTCTGTCGGCTTTGACGCGCATTGGAGTGATCCGATCACCACGCTGGGACTCTCCACAGCAGGCTATCTGATGCTGGCAAAAAAAGTGACCGCACTTGCAGAGGAATTCTGCGATGGCAAAATCGTCTTCGTCCTCGAAGGCGGCTATGACCCAACGAACGTCGCCAACGGGGCGGAAACGGTCTTTATTGCCGCGACCGGTACAGGGCAGTCCGAGGCGAACGATCCCAATCCAAATCCAGAGCCCGATTGTGAGTCCCGCATCGAGGAAGTCCGCCAGTGGCATGGATTTCAAAATTAATTTGCCGGCATAAACAGGAGTAATCAGTGAAACGACTCGTTGTATTTGTTCTTATCCTTACACTTGTATCTTTGTCCTGCCAGACCGTGTATAACATGGCAAATCCCGGAACAGCACTCCCGCCCCCATCGGAGCCAGCTATAGTGGAGACGCCCGGCGCAAATGTGGTGCCAACGACGGCACCGTCCGAGAGGATCTCAGACATACGAGAAAAACTAAATGACCTGGGTGGCAGGCCCTGTGAGAGCTCATCCGAATTTGTTTGCGCGACGATCGAGGTGCCCCTGGATCACTTCGACCCTGCCAACACAGAAACCCTCCAGGTTGTTTTTGCTGTCGCACCCGCCCGGGGTGAGCGCAAAGGCATGTATGTGCAAGCGTTTCCCGGTGGACCCGGCGGAGAGGGAATCAGTTACGCCTCCACGTATTATTTTCCAGAGAGCATTTTGGATAGCTATGACATTGTCTTTTTTGACCAGCGCGGATTGGGACTCTCGAATCCCCTGGCATGCAACAATGCATACGCCAAATATTTCATTCAATACTTGCATGAGGATGACACCATCGACCAGGAGGGATACGACACGCCGCAGGAACAGCAGGCTGCCGCGCAGGAGGCACAATCCTTTGTCAATGAATGTGTGACCGAGATCGGCATCGACCCTGCCAAACTAAGATTTTTCGACACCGATCAGGTTGCCGAGGATATCGAGTCCTTCCGCCAGGCAATCGGCGACGACAAGTTCATGCTGTATGGCGTCAGCTATGGAACGTCGGTTGCAGAAACGTATGCCCGCCAGCACGCAGACCATCTGTCCGGCTTGATCCTCGACGGAACCCAGGACACCACCCAATCGGGCGATCAGATCGCCTTCTCGCAATGGGAAGCGATGAATATGGTCCTGGAGGAAGTGTTCAAAGCCTGTGACGCCGACCGCGACTGTTCCTCCGAAATGGGTACGGGCGCACAGGCTGCCTACGACGAGCTGGCGCAGAAACTCGCCGACGCTCCGCTCACGTATGACTATCCTCTTTCGAATGGAAAGAGGATCAAACAAACGTTCACCGAGCATATGCTGGATTACACCGTTTCGTATCAGTTATATGGTCTCGACAGCCGCAGAGAATTGATGCGCGCCTTAGCCGCTGCTCACAAGGGCGACATGACTCCCATGACCGAGCTGTTCTACAACGTTTCCAACATTGATCCGGAAACCGGTGAATATGTGGGCGACGCCAGCTTTTCAGATACCATGTATTACATTGTCTGGTGCGGCGATGACGCCTACTACAGTGGCACATCCGAGGAAAGAAGCGCCAAGCTATTTGAAGAGGGTCAGAAACTGAATGGCATCGTGCCACGCTTAGACCTGGACGTATTCCCGCTCGGACTGACCTGCGCCTACTGGCCACAGGCGCCCACCACCCCGGCACACCTGGAACCCCTCAAAGCACCGGGTGTGCCGACCTTTGTGCTTAACGCCACCCTGGATCCAGCTACGCCGTTCCACGAAGGCAAGAGTGTCTTTGAACATCTCGATAATGGGTATCATCTGTATGTGAATGGCGGCGGTCACGGCATCTATGGCTGGGGGCATAGTTGCCCCGATCAATATGTGGAAGATTTTCTTGTCAAGGGAACCCTGCCGGATCAGCGTGAGATCGTCTGCGATTGGGGAAATGCGGTGATGGGCCAGTGATCAAACCTGTAATCTGATTCCGATCCCGCAGGATAAAAGTGTGCTCTTATCATTCTGCGAACGGAAAAGGAGCATCGTATATGACAAGCAGACGAACGATTGGATATATTCAAAACGAATGGACCTGTCCGAACTGCGGCACGCGTAACAAGGGTGGGATGAAAACCTGTGAGAACTGTGGCGCGCCTCAACCGGAGAATGTTCAATTCGAGCTGCCCTCCGAACAAAAATTTGTGACCGATGAAGAACAGATCAAAGCCGCCCAGGCTGGCGCGGATATTCACTGTCCGTTCTGTGGCACGCGCAACCCGGCTACGGCAAAGGTCTGCTCGCAATGCGGCGGCGACCTGACGGGAGCCAAAGCGCGTGAAGCCGGGCGCATCATGCAAGCGCCTGCCGCGCCGCCGAAGGTGATCAAATGCGCCAATTGCGGAGCCGAGAATCCGGGCAGTAATGCGGTCTGCTCGAACTGCGGATCGCCGTTACCGAAACTTGCTCCTGTTCAAGCCGTGGCTCCCCATCCCGCGCCCTTCGGTCCGCTCGCGGGGAATATTGGTAAGCCGAAGAAAGTTAACGGGGTTGTGATCGGCTCGATTCTAGCCGCTCTGGCTTTGTGCGTTATCGCTATCGGCGCGCTTTTCTTTTTTCCCACCAAATCCGTCCAGGCGACCGTGGCCGACGTCCATTGGCAAACCTCGGTGCCCGTGCAGGAGGTCCGCGCCGTGGACTATAACAACGAGCCAGGCAGTCCTCCCTCCGGTGCCTATGATGTATCCTGCCGCGACGAGAGCCACGATGTCTGCCAGCAGAAGACGGTCGACAAAGGCAACGGTTACTCCGAAGTTGTGGAGGAATGCCACACCGAAACCGAGCAATACTGCTCCTACACGGTAGATGAGTGGACCACGATCCAAACCTATACCATGGATGGGAATGACCTGCGTCCGATCTATGAAAGTCCCAATATCGCCAGCGGCCAACGCCTGGGGAATGAATCCGAGCGGCTGACGGTCGTATTCAGGACCGAAGACGGCGAACAAAAAACATACACACCCAGCTCGGTCTCCGAATTCCAGCAGTTCGACATCGGCAGCACCTGGACCTTGAAGATGAATGCCCTGGGCGGCATTCGAAGTGTCAGCCCGTAAAGGAACAGCAGTAATGAAAAACGATCAGGACTTCGGCGAAGAATTCGTCCGACTTGCTCTCGCCATCGACGAACACATGCCTGGATATGTGGATGCCTATATCGGTCCTGAAGAATGGAGAGTTCAGGCAAAGCAACAGGGGAAAATATCGCTCTCAGAACTGAGCAAGCAAACCGACGAGCTTGCCACACAGCTTTCTAAAGCCGATGGCATAGACGCTCAGCGGAAGGATTATCTTGCACGACAGCTCACCGCCATGCAGATGACGTTGCGTCTGCTTTCCGGAGAGAAAGTTTCTCTGGCAGACGAGGTACAGGCGCTTTACGATATACAGCCCACCTGGAAAGAGGAATCAAATTTTGAAGAGGCCCATAAGCTTCTGGATGATGTCCTCCCCGGCAATGGGTCGCTCCGAGAACGGATGACCACCTGGAAGCAATCACTCGAAATCTCCGTGGACAAAGTGAAAGTGTTACTTCCCCACATCATCAATAAATTGCGTGTCCTTACCCGTGAAAAGTTTGGCTTGCCCGATGGAGAAGGCTTTAACGTGGAATTTGTGGCAGACCAGCCTTGGAGTGCTTATAACTGGTATCTAGGCAACTCGAAATCCCGAATCGAGATCAATACAGATATGCCCATGCGGATCTCCGGTCTGCCAGAATTGATTGCCCACGAAGCATATCCGGGCCATCACACAGATTTTTGTCTTAAAGAGCAAAAACTTGTGAAGAATTTGAAGTATTACGAATTTACTGTCAATCTGCTCTATGCTCCCTCAGCTGTCATGGCAGAAGGAATCGCCACGACGGCCCTAAGAACAATCCTCACGGAAGCGGAACTCGAGGAATGGTTTCGGCAGGAGCTTCTGCCCTTGGCAGGCATGTCTCACATCGACCCAAAACGTATCTTTTCCATCAGCCATGCCCGAGAGAAGATGGATGGGATCGGCGGCAATGCAGCATTCATGATGCATGACCAACACAAGAGCGAGGAAGAAATTTCCAAATATTTGCAAAGGTATAACTTCTCCTCGGACGAAGAGGCACGGCATACGATTCGTTTCATTTCCCAACCACACGACCACTCCTATATTTTCACGTATCACGCGGGACATGACTTGTTAGAAGAACTGTTTCAACACGGAGATCGAGAACATTTCGCTAAACGACTGATGCAGGAGCCGGTTACACCCAGTATGGTTAGGCAATGGATTTCATCATCAGTTTGATCCTCACAGCATGAAAGTAACGGTCGCGGTCATCGGCGGTGGACCGGCGGGTTTGATGGCGGCCGAGGTCATCAGCGCGCACGGCTTGCAGGTGGAGGTCTACGATGCAATGCCTTCGCTGGGGCGAAAGTTCCTCATGGCTGGCAAGAGCGGATTGAACATCACGTACGCCGAACCGTTTGAGCAGTTTGTTTCCCGTTATGGAGAACGCCGTCCGCAGATCGAGCGGCTGCTAAAAACATTTGGACCGGATGAATTAATCGGCTGGGTACATGGACTGGGGATCGAAACCTTTGTGGGGACCTCGCGACGTATCTTTCCCGTAGGAATGAAAGCCAGTCCGTTACTGCGAGCATGGCTCAATCGACTCAGGGATTGGGGCGTGATCTTTCACCCGCGCCACAAATGGACAGGTTTTATTACCTTGGGTCCAGCCGCCGTCCCCGGCGACGACCGCGCATGGATTGATCTGAAATTCGATTCTCCGGATAGTGATAAAACGGTCCATGCCAATGCCGCCATACTGGCATTGGGCGGCGGAAGCTGGTCCAGACTTGGCTCCGATGGCGCCTGGGTTCCCTGGCTGAGGCAGGCCGGCGTGCAGGTGGCGCCACTGCGTCCATCGAACTGCGGATTTGACGTGACGTGGAGTCCGCATTTTCGCGAGCGGTTCGACGGGCATCCGGTGAAGTCGGTTGTGTTGTCGTTTGGTGGTTTTCACCAGCAAGGAGAATTTATCATCACGAAAGAAGGGGTCGAAGGCGGCTTGATCTATACTGCCTCGGCCTTGTTGCGGGATGAGATCGAAGCGAAAGGCAGCGCCGTGACGATGCTCGATCTGCTGTCTGACCGGTCCTATGAATGGCTGGTGGAACGGTTGTCCCAGACGCGCGGCTCACGCTCGATGGCAACCCACCTGGAGAAGACTGTCAACATCACCGGTGTGAAGGCAGGATTATTACGTGAGTTCGCGCCCAAGGAAGATTTTGCACATCCCGGATCCCTTGCCCACTTTATTAAAAACTTACCGATTCCCTTGATTGCGGCGCGTCCGCTCGATGAAGCCATTAGCAGCGCCGGCGGGGTCAAATTTGAATCGCTCGATGAGCGCTTGATGTTGAAGAGCATGCCTGGCGTATTTTGCGCGGGCGAGATGCTCGACTGGGAAGCGCCCACAGGCGGCTATTTACTGACGGCCTGCTTCGCCAGCGGACACACGGCAGGGGAAGGCGTGGTGCATTGGTTAAGTCAGTAAGCACACAATTACAAGCTTCGAGAACAAAAAGACCGAGCCAACCCCGGTCTTTTCTTTTGCTCATTTCCACCTACAAATTACCGTCAGAAAGCGATTAAGGACTTGCTGGTGCAGGAAACATCCATGCTAATACTTTCTGAACCATCACATCCCAGTAATACCAATCGTGTTCGCCGGGCCCTTCTTCATATGTCAGATCGAGGGGAAGCTTACGGATTGCCTCGCGAAAGCGGATGTTATCCGGGTAGAGAAAATCCTCCGTTCCACAGCATTGATAAAGCCGTGGCTTGATTGGCGCTTGCGCAGCCTGTTCGGCCAGTGTGATCAAGTCATGTTTACTACCGGGCACACGATTTAGATCCCCGAATACATTGCGCAGCATCTCCAGCTTCTCTTCATCATTGCGCGGATTATCTGCCCGAACTGTATTAACAATATCCAGTCCGCCGGATAGACTCGCCGCGCCGGCATATCGCTCCGGATGAGTGAGCGCCAGCTTGAACGCGCCATAACCACCCATGGATAAGCCTGCCACAAAATTATCCTTACGATCCGAGGATAGTGAGAATAGCTCACGTACCAGGCTTGGTACCTCTGCACTGATAAACTGCCAGTATTTCCCGCCGTGAGCCATGTCAGTATAAAAACTCAAGTGGACAGCTGGCATCACCACGACAAGATTCAAACCTTGTACATATCTCTCAATGGATGTCTGGCGCTGCCAGGCGGTATGATCGTCTGTGCGGCCGTGCAAAAGATACAGGGTGCGATACTGCGGTTTGCGCCCGCTCATCCCCTCAGCTTGTGTACGCTGAGGAATCAGGACAAGCATCGTGCTGCTCATGTGTAGCGTTTCCGAAAAGAAGTTGACTTCGTTGAGGATCATGTTAGCTCCATAAATTTACGTCATTGCGCCGAGTGTCATCGAGAGGATGATATTGGACCTGGCTCAGATAGTATTTTCAAGACAGACAGATTAAGATAAACTTTTGCCCAACCTATTGTTCCAGTTATCCTGTAAGCGAGGCATGCAATGACCGACGTGGTACTGCTCCAAATTATCAGCTACATTTTCTGGTTCGGTGTAGCATTATTGGTGGTAGCTGTTTTTCGCAGAGAAATCAAATCGCTCCTGGGGTCTCTGAACAGTTTCAATGTGGCCGGGGCGCATTTCGAGCTCCATGACAATAAAGCTACGATTGAATCGTATGCAATGTTGAGCGAGATCTTTGTCGAGCTGCTGTCGAGTCTCGAGGCAACAGAAAAGTTGTATCCGATGATCACCGATCGCAATGCACATCGGCTGGCAAAGTTTACATTGCAATATGCTGCCGAGGTACCTCAAAACGAACAGGACATGCAATTGCTGAAAGGTGTCGGAAATATTCTTAGCCGCAAGGGCCTTTTCCTGGATGCCATCCAGATCTACGATGCGCTGCTGAAGAAGAGTCCCAACGACCTGGATGTTCTCAATCTTAAAGGTCTGGCATTGTTGAATACCGGCACGCCGAAGGAGATC
>DATHUN010000618.1:0-8410 GCA_035462205.1 Anaerolineales bacterium | reverse complement strand
GAACATCTTGTGTGGCAGATCATATTTGGGAATCCCGTAGCGGTGGTATAGAGCAGCCTGTGCTCCCCAGCAGATATAAAAATTGGATTCACTATTGGTGTCCGCCCATTCGATAATCTGAGTCAGTTCCTTCCAGTAATCCACCTCTTCGAACGGCATCTGCTCCACAGGCGCACCGGTGATGATGAAACCATCGAATTTTTCGCCTTTGATTTCATCGAAGGTGAGATAGTGTTGCAATAGATGATCGGCATCTGTGTTCTTGGACTCATATGTAGCGGTGTGAAGCAGAGTGACTTCCACCTGCAAGGCAGAATTGGAGAGCAGGCGTAGAAGCTGAGTCTCGGTTGCGATTTTCGTGGGCATGAGATTTAAGATTGCAACTCGTAACGGACGGATATCCTGGTGAATGGCACGATCCTCGTCCATCACGAAGACGTTTTCTTGCTCAAGTGTGGCGCGTGCCGGAAGCGTATTGGGAATTTTTACGGGCATGGGTTCTTGCCTTTATGTTGGTTGAGTGCCCTACATGGTTTCCCGGGGCACTCAACCAACGAATGCGTTAAGCGTTCAAAGCCTGATTCAAATCCCAGAGAATGTCGTCGATATCCTCAAGACCAACAGACAAACGAACAAAATCCGGACTGACCCCGGCGGCGATCTGATCTTCCGGGCTCAGCTGGCTGTGTGTAGTGGTGGCAGGATGAATGGCTAGGCTCTTTGCATCACCCACGTTTGCCAAATGGCTGAAGAGTTGTAGACCTTCAATGAATCTCTTGCCAGCCTCCACGCCGCCTTTAATTCCAAATCCAAGAATGGCGCCGGCTCCCTTTGGCAAATATTTCTTGGCGCGCTCGTAATCGGGATGGCTCTTCAAACCGGGATAGAGTACCCAACTGACCTTGGGATGATCTTCGAGATACTCTGCCACTGCCTGCGTGTTCTGCACGTGACGCTCCATGCGCAGACTCAAGGTCTCAATACCTTGAATGGTCTGCCAGCTGTTGAAGGGAGCCTGGCAGCCACCAATGTCGCGCAAGACGTGCACGCGTGCTTTGATCGCGAACGGAGGCAGACCGACGCCAGAGAGTGACGAATACACCAGACCATGATAGGAGGGATCCGGCGTGTTGAAATTCTCAAATTTGCCGTTGCTCCAATCGTAATTGCCACCATCGACGATGACGCCGCCGATGGATGTCCCATGCCCACCGATAAATTTAGTTGTGCTGTGTGTAATAACATGCGTGCCCCACTCAAAGGGACGGCAGAGATACGGTGTTGCAAATGTATTGTCGATGAAAAGAATTAATTGGTGCTTCTTCGCAATCGCTGCCACTTCCTCGAACGGGAATACAGCGAGATCAGGATTACCTAGCGTTTCGCCATAAAGAATCTTGGTGTTCGGCTGGATTGCTTCCTCAAAGTTCTTCGGGTCACCGGGGTCGACGAACGTGACCTCAATCCCAAGCTTGGGAAGCGTGTACTTGAATTGATTGTATGTTCCCCCGTATAAGCGACTTGACGAAACAATGTGGTCTCCTGCGTTGCACAATGTGAAAATCGCTTGCGCCTGCGCCGCGTGACCCGAGCTCGCAGCCAGGGCTGCTACACCACCTTCCAGGGCAGCGATGCGCTGTTCTAGCACATCCGTTGTAGGATTCATGATGCGCGTGTAAATATTCCCTAACTCTTTCAGCGCAAACAAATTGGAGGCATGCTCCGTGCTTTTAAATTGATAACTGGTGGTTTGATACAACGGTACGGCGCGACTCCCGGTCGTGGGGTCGGGGGAATAGCCCGCGTGAAGCTGGCGGGTGGCAAAACCTAACTGGCGTTCTTGAACTGTCGACATAACATCATCTCCTCTTCTGTGAATGTACCCGCCCTCCAGAAGAGATAAATTTATTGTGCACAAAAAATTACCTCTTCTGAAAGTACAAGAAGAGGTATACGTCTACACCATCCTCTCATCTTCCAGTTAAACGGATGCTTGCATCCTTCTGTCGGAGTTGGCACCTTGACCTTGCGGTCAGGTTGTCGAGGCGTCACAGGGCCGTTCCCTCAGCCTCTCTGGATAAGAGCGAGTATTTATTGTTGTTAGCGGGGGTTTATATCATAGCGAATTGAGTTGTGTCAAGAGATGAATTTATTCGTATACTAACGCATCACGAATGGTGAGTCGCGCGGCGGACTTTGCAGGAACGATACTGGCAATCATGGCGATGAACATGCTCAAGCTGAGCCAGATCAGTATGGCAGGAATTGAAAAGAAATAATCGAGTGGCCGAGCAAGTAGCGAATTGCCAAGCGCATTTCCCAGCCATATTGCAAGTGGAATGGAACAAGGCACTGCCATTGCCCAACTGATGAGGCCAATGACCAAACCTTCAATGATCACGACGCGTCGCACCACGCTATTTTGCGCGCCGAGTGAACGCAGAATACCGATCTCACGCGTTCTCTCTAGCACGTTCAAACTCATTGTGATCGCAAGTCCCAGCCCGCCGACGATGGCGATCAAGACAACCATTGCCAGGAGCAAGATGATCAGGATGTCTAATTGCGCGGCCGTTGTCTCTTTGAGCTGCGTGGTTGTTTGCGAGCTGGTCACATCAAAGTCGCCATCGGCTAGACGTGTCAATACCTCAGATTGAAGCAACGATTGAGTAGGGGAGTCCGGTCGATCGGTCGTGAGAACGAGGCGGTTGGCGAAGCCGTCGAATCCGGTTTCTGTGACCAGATCATCGTAATAGATGTAGGCAATTGGGATAATGCCGCGTCCGCTTGAACCGATGATTGTCCATTTCCTTTCTTTCCCTGCGATGTTGAGTGTCACAACGGATCCCACCTTGAGATCCGGGGAAAGCGCGAGGAAATCGGCATTGACAAAGATGGCGCGCTTGGTGTTGTGGAGCCACGAGCCGTGGATCACGCCGGGCTGTGCCATCTTTGTGTTCCTGGGCACACCATACAATGTGATGCTGCCACTCAGATGATTAGAATCAAATATCAGGCGTCCATTGTTCACCATCCAGGCTTCGATCGCTCGTATGCCTTGGACTTGGTTGGCTTTTCGTTGCACTTCCTTTGCATCGTATGGTCGTGCAAGATCCACGCTGATATCGTAGTTGAAATCGCCTTGCAGCTTGCGCACCGCATCTTGCATGGACTGGCGGATGCCGACGATGGCGATGAACATCGCTCCGGCGAGCAGCAGCGCCGCGAACGTCAGCACCAGGCGACCTTTGCGCCGAAAGGTGTTGCGAATGGACAGGTTGGCGATTTGAGGCAGATCTCCCAGCTGCCGGGCACCCGTTGCGGCATCTGGCTTCTGATTGCTGATGGCTTCCCGAATCGTGATACGCGAACCGGCAAGAATAGGGAAAAGGGATGCCAGCAATGGTGCCAGCAAGGCGCTGATCGCTTGTAGAATCAACGTTTGCGCCGGCAAATGAAAATGGCTGACGTCGAAATTCAGTGCTGAGGCAACGCCATTCGCAAGGAAGTAGGCACCGATGAGTCCCATCGGGATGGCAAGAATTAAAGCAAGGAGCCCAAACAATAGGACTTCTTGAAAGTAAAGAGTCATTGTTTGATGAACGCGCGCACCTAAGGCTTTCAAAATACCGATCTGCGGAATCTGCTGCGACATCACAGCCGACATGACGCTCGTGACGAGGAACGCGCTCAGAATCAACGTCAGTACGCCGAGTGCATTCAGGATGAACAACACCGATGACATATTGTCGCCGAGCACATATTTGGTTGGCTCAGAGATCGACGCATGATCGACGGTATAGCCTGCATGCTCGATTTTCGAAATAAGCCTGGTCGTGTCTTCTTCGATATCCCTGCGCGTGGACGTATTGGCAAAACGAACGAGAAGCTGGTTGTATTTTGTGTCGAAGCTAAATCCTTTGGCAGTCTTGGAAGTGATGTAGCCGATTCCGGTTAGGCTGATTTCGGAAGGTAAGCGGGAAAGATCGTTGACAAATCCTGCAACACTCAGCTTGT
Source organism: Anaerolineales bacterium (assembly GCA_035462205.1). Taxonomy (GTDB): domain Bacteria; phylum Chloroflexota; class Anaerolineae; order Anaerolineales; family Villigracilaceae; genus Defluviilinea. Next base: position 4,393 of record DATHUN010000618.1, on the reverse strand, counting down.
ATGGATCGCCATTCATCAATTCAATAGTGACAGTATCGCCGACCTGCATGATATTTTTCAACGAGCGTTCTAGCAAGATAGAATTGACAACTGGCGCGGTCACCTTGTTTTCCAAAGATAATTGATTAAGCGCGATTGCATCGAAATCCGGCAGAGTTTGAATCTCGAGGAGCAGCCAGGTATCGGGTCCGGATTGAATGCGTGCCAAGTCCACCCGGCGCGCTTCTGCCGCAATCACATAATCCAACCCGCGGACTTTCTCTAGTAAGGGAGACTTAAAAGGGGAGATCGTCAGGATGGTGTCAGCAGGATGACTCGCCGCGTACACATCGCGCAAATTCTCCTCCAGCACGATGCGACCGCTCAGCATGAGCCCGAACGCTGCAACACCGATGGCAACAGCGAGAATGATAAGCAAACTGCGGGCCTTGTTGGACCACAGGTCGCGCAGGACCTTTTGAGACCGTACGCTCATTTTCGGTCCTTTTGCCTGCCGCTTTCAAGCTGCTTTTTCCTGGCTCCTGCTGCACCATCGACATGTTGTTTGAATTGCTCAGAAGAGCGGGTGAGCTCTTCAAACTCCGCCGCCGTCAATTCGACTACCTTGGCGGTGCCCTCCTGGCTCACGCGTACCGTGGCTTGACGGCGCTTATCGCCCAGCAATGCCATCTCCCCAAAATAGGAACCTTTGCCCAATTGGTTGATGGTTGTAGCTTCTCCCCGCGCGTCGTGCACGATGATATCCACTGTGCCATCGAGCAACAAATAAAATGTCTCTCCTACTTCACCCTGTCGGATAATGTTGTGTCCCGATTCATATTCAATGGCTTCCCTGTTTTTCAGAATCGCCGCCAGCGACTTGTGATCGATCGATGAGATCATTTGCAACTGGTTGACAAGGTTTCGCTTCTCGATTAAGTCATTCAGCTCTTCGTGCAGGACGCGCGAGTCGTTGATCAGCTTATTGAATGCCTGCACGTCCAATGCCGCCACGGTGGCAGGCTGGTCCGGCGACGCTGTCACCGTCGCGGCGCGTACTCCGTTCCCCAGTCAAGCCATCTCACCAAAATATTGACCGCGCACCAGCTGTGTGACATGTACCTCGCTCCCTCCAGCTTCGTTGATGTCTACGTTTGCATTGCCATCGAGCAGGATATAAAACTTATCGCCCACCTCGCCTTGGCGGATGATGCTGGCGTCGGGCGGGAATACTTGTGGTTGGACGCGCCGCGCCACCTCGACCAGCTGATCCTGTGTGAGAGTCGCCAGGGCACGGACAAGATATTCGTTCACGACCTCGCCATCCGAGATCAGGATGGTGCGATTGACGCGCGAGGCGAGGTCGCTGTCATGAGTCACCATCAAAATCGTCTTGCCCGAAGCAACCAACTCCTCAAACAGGGAAAATATCTTCGCGGCTGTTTTTGAATCCAAATTCCCGGTCGGTTCGTCGGCAACAATCAATGGTGGGTCGTTTGCCAGGGAGCGTGCAATCGCAACGCGTTGTTGTTGTCCACCAGAAATGGTGGACGGAATTTTGTGCGCCTGCTCTACCATCTCGACCATGCGCAATAAATGCATGGCGCGCTCCCGTCGCTCGCGTTTGGAGTATAGATTGTTTAACTCCATCGGCAGGATGACATTTTCCAGCAGCGTGAGTGTGGGAAATAATTGAAAGAACTGGAATACGATCCCCAGATTGCGACCGCGCCATGCCGCCATTTGGGATTCTGTAAATGAATGCACCGGCGCCCCGTCGATAATGACCTCGCCGGAGGTAGGACGGTCGATGCCGGTGATCATATTAATAAAGGTAGATTTACCGCTTCCAGATTTGCCGATCACGGCCACAAATTCCCCCCGTTGGACTTCTACGTTGATTCCCTTTACGGCGGTGAAATCGCCTGCCGGAGTTTGATATGTCTTGACCAGGTTCTTGATCTCGATCAGTGGCGAAGGATCTGCTGGAATCATGCATTCCAGTTTAATCCAATTTTAGAAAAATGCTAGTAAATTAGTTCTCCTTGTCTTATAACAATCCTTCGTTTACCAGGAGCTCCGCATTGTAGATGGATGCTCCGGCGGCGCCGCGAATCGTATTGTGCGAAAGGACCACAAATTTCAAATCGAGGAGTGGATCGCGCCGGACGCGTCCAACCACGGTCGTCATGCCTTTGCCCGTTAAACGATCTAGTCGTGGCTGTGGACGATCCGCTTCATCACGGACCTCGATCACGGGCCGCGGCGACGACGGTAAATCCCGTGCTGACGGCGGCGCGGCGTAATCGCGCAAGGCTTGAATCGCGCGATCCGGCTCGACAGAATCTTGCAACGCCACGCTTGCACAGACCGTATGACCATCGATCACCGCCACGCGGTTCGTATGGGCGCTGAATTTGATATCAGCAAGATCGATTTTGTCCTCATTCAGCTTGCCCAGCATCTTGCGCGGCTCCCATTCCACTTTTTCCTCCTCGCCACCATTGCCTACGTTCGGAATCACGTTGTCCATGATATCCAGCGAAGGGACGCCAGGATAACCTGCTCCGGAGAGTGCCTGCAGCGAGACGGCGAAAACTTTTTGTACGCCGAAAGCATTGTCGAGCGCTTTCAGCGCAATCGTCAGACCTGTGCTCGTACAGTTGGGATTCGTGACGATACATCCGCTCCAGCCTTTGCTCTTTCGCTGGTATTTAATGAGCTGAATATGGTCGGCATTGATCTCTGGAAGCAGCAATGGCACATCTTCGCCGCGCCGATAAGATGAGGCATTCGAGCATACCGCTGCGCCCGCCTTCGCAAACTGCGGTTCGACTTCATTTGCAACTTCCGTATGCAGGGCCGAAAAGACGATCTTTGCATCCACACAATCTGTTGATGCAGGGACCACGATCATATCGCGCGCATACTCCGGCATGGGCACATCCAACACCCAGCGCGCGGCCTGGGAATATTTTTGTCCAGACGAGCGATCAGAGGCGGCAAGCGCTACGACCTTGAACCAGGGATGATTGTCGAGCAGTGATATAAATCGCTGGCCGACAGAGCCTGTCGCACCGAGAACAGCAACGGGGATTTGAGATGACATAATCATTTCTCCTTATCACAATTCGTACGGAGGGGCGGCTGCCCGTCCGTACGCGACAATTATTGAACGATCAACTGATGTAGCGCCTGGACGGCGTTCTCCATATCTGCCGTATCCACTACAAGGCTGATGGATACTTCGGAAGAACCTTGAGCGATCGCAAGAACGTTAACTCCATTCTTGCCGAGCTGGCTAAATACTTTGCCCGCCACGCCCACAGTGTGCCGCATGCCTGCGCCAACGACGGTGACAATGGAAACATCCTGGGTGGACCAGACGCGGTCAATATCTTGATCTTCGATCTCGTGGACAAATTCTTTTCCCAACGCATCCAGCACGGATGGAGCTGTTTCCGACGGCACGGCAAAACAGATCGATTGTTCGGACGAGGCTTGTGTAATGAGCGGCACACTCGTCCCCGTCGAGGCAACCGCGCCGAATGCGCGCGCCGCTACACCCGGAACTCCCAACATGCCGCGTCCTTCGATGGTCACGAGTCTTTGTTTGCGGATGGCAGTTACCGCTTTGATGACCTTTTCAGGCTCGTGCGCGTCTCCGTTCGAATGCCGATTGGCGATCAGGCGCGTGCCAGGATGTGATGGATTGAACGTATTGCAAATACGAAGTCCAATACCAGCTTCTACCACGGGGCGAATCGTCTTGGGATGCAAGACTTTCGCTCCGTAATAGGCCAGCTCTGCAATTTCCCCATAGCTGATCTCCGGTAATGTCTGCGCATCGGGTGCGATGCGCGGATCGGTGGTCATCACGCCGTCCACATCGGTCCAGATCCACACGTCATCAGCGGGCAGGACCGATCCAATGATCGCAGCAGTGTAGTCGCTGCCACCGCGTCCGAGCGTAGTAATAATGCCCTCGGGAGTTGCTCCAATAAAACCTGTCGTAATGGGAATAATTCCTTCATCCAGCAAGGGATTTAATACCGCCCTGGTTTTTTCTTTTGTATCTTTGAAATCGGGATGCGCAATCTGGTAGTGCGCGTTCGTAATCACAAATTCTGTTGACTCAATCGCCCTTGCTCTAACGCCCGCATCTTGGGCAATCGCGGCGAGCAGGCGGACACTCATCCGTTCGCCCAACGATGCCACCGCATCCAATGCCCGCGGACTCGCTTCACCGAGCACTGCGATTGCTCGACATAGATCGCTGAAAAGCTGCACCAAACAATTAATCTCGCCCTTGGTCGCCTCACGCAATTGCTGATCCTGGATCAGCACATCCGCAGCGGAGAAGTGCTTTTCCCTAAACGCGGATTCTGCCTCTGCAACTACGGACGACCAGCTG
>DATHUN010000617.1:0-5997 GCA_035462205.1 Anaerolineales bacterium | reverse complement strand
AACCCCGATCCGGAAGGTTATTTCATGGTGACGAACGGAACCAGTTGCCTTGATAATTCGAATAGCTGGACATTTGATATTTCAACGGGGAGTATCAAACTTAGACAATAGGCTTCATTCGCGAAGAAGCAAGCTGTATTCGTAGCTTCTGGGTAGAGGTCCAATTTGGCGGATGATGAGATTTGGAGAGGGCAAAGTGAAAAAGAGGTTGGTCCTCAGTAATAAAAAGGTACTTATGCGGAAACATTCCGTATGGGCCATTGCAGCCTAACCTAAACACCTAAAATTTTCAGGAGAGTAAACGGCAGAGAATAGATAAGTTATTAAGGCGAAAAGCAGCGACACAACTAGTTGGGTTGCTAGCCTTAACATGAATAGGAGCACGAGCATGGTGGACAACCCAAACCAGAGCACTAAAGCAGAAAACTTCGATATAGTGACAGAAGAGGCAGAACTGATGCTATCTGATAATATTTCATGGACAAAATGAAAAGAGATAAACACAACGAAAATGGCGTTGCATGGAATGTGACGGCTGCCATCTATGAACGCGACGAGGAAGAAGATATGGCGATCTTGCGCTCAGGAAGCAACAGCTTGCTTTCCCCTGAACATCGATTCTTGGATGGCCTGCATTCGTGGTGCGAACGTGCCATTCATCTGCAATGTTCTGGCGGAACAGACACCCTCTCGTTGTGGAATATGGGAGCTGCCGAGGTGGTGGGAGTGGATATTAGCGAGAAAATGATCGCTGTTGCCCGGCGCAAATCAACACGACTGAGTGCGCCAGCCCGTTGGTATTGTTGTGACGTTCTTGATACACCTCATGAATTGGATAACACAGCAGACTTAGTTTACACAGGTCGAGGTGCACTCCCCTGGATCATGGATATTCAGGCATGGGCAGCTGTTGTAGCACGCCTGCTCAAGCCAGGCGGAAGATTATATGTTTTTGAGGGGCATCCTTTGGATTGGGTTTGGGATATGGAGGCGACAACTTATCAGTTGAGTTCCCGAACAGGGAACTACTTTTCGGAGGCAGTTGTTACCGACCGCGGCTGGCCTTTATTCTCAGACGCTATTCAGGAACATGCGAATAAAGACCAGCTTCACGTGCATGAGCGTCAATGGACGCTCGGCGAGATTATGAATAGTCTAGTTGCGACGGGTATGCGTTTGGAGCGTTTCGAGGAACATCCTGAGTTGTTCTGGAACCAATTTCCACATTTACAGCCAGAATTATATGGCCGCCTCCCGCACACATTTTCCTTACTCATGCAGAAGATATAGGCTATATCATAATGAATTGCAAAAGCATTCACTTGCCGGCAAAAGTGGGCTAACACAACCCTTACAGGTTGCTCCGCGAAGACCCTCGCCGAGCTAGCGCAGTAACGATGACAGTTGCAACCGGTACGCCTTTCTGTGGTAATCTTCAGTTAAATCACTAGTTGGGCAGCTCGTTGCAAGTGGAGAAATATGAACTTCTGGTTAAACATCCTGGGAGCCTTAGGGTTTACTATACTAGGAATCATTCTCCTGGGCATATGGTGGTGGGGGGAAGATTCGGGACGCTTTCTCGTTCGGGGACGATTAGGTTGGCTGCCCTATCTCCTCATGCTGATCGGGGTACTCTATATGGGTTCAACGATTTGGTTTGGCCTAACGTCCATCTTCACTCGGTACGCCGCTCAACAAACTTCCCAAATGTCCGATTGCATGAATTGGACAGAAGTTTCTGCCAGTATGATCGGAACGGTGAATTGTGTTTATGGCAATATCTACAAGACACGCTGGGTTGGCAAAAGCACGTTCCAGATTCTATTTTCCAACGACCCACAGGATTTCTTTTTGGCGGGCAGCACAATTCATAATGTTGCTTCGGGTGATTGCGTGGCTGCAAAAGGTCAAATATTAAGGTCAAGTACTGGAGTTCCGTACATCGATCTTGATCAAGCGCTTTATCCATGCGAATCATGGATGAAATGAGGCTTCAAGCACATAAAACGAGCTAACAAAGCCCTTCAGGACGCTTATTCTCCCCTTACAGGCACTAGCGCGACGGGTAGTCGCTCACCGTTGAGCACTTCAACGCAAAGATAGAAAAGGGAATTGCAAATGAAGCTAATTGTATTTGGAGCGAGTCGGGGCGTTGGACGTTTGCTTACCGAACTCGCACTCGAAGAAGGTCATGAAGTTACCGCAGTCGTCAGGAATCCATCCAGTCTGAACTTGAATGCCCTATTACTGAATATTATTGCAGATGATGTCACAAATGCCGTCAGCGTTGAGCAAGCTCTGAAAGGGCATGGGATGGTTTTCTGTACTTTGGGTCAGGATACTCGCGGCGCAACCACTCTCTACTCGGTCGCGGCTTACCATCTAACGAAAGCCATGAATCATCAAGGTGTTCGCAGACTTATGTTCTTATCAAATTTGGCGTGTTAGATGAAAAAGCCTCCAACTTTGGTACCGCCAGTACGGTCTTTATGGCAAAGTTGTTACTGCGTGGAACTCTTCAAGACCACCGGCGCGCCTTGGATCAAATTGAAAAATATACCTGGGAATGGATGGTAATCCGTCCGATGGGCTTAACAGATAGTAAGCGAACGGGAAAATATCGAATTGCGTTAGATGGACTTCCAGAAGGCGGTACTCGTATTGGACGAGCAGATGTTGCTGATTTTGTGTTGAAACAAATAAACAGCGATGAATATGTACACAAGATTCCATCCATCGCTTATTAGGCGCAAGTTACTTTGCATCGCTGTATACCATCTTGTCAAATAGGAGGCGACATTGAGTAAGCTAAGAGTTGAGAGTTTTTCTATTTCCCTGGATGGATTTGGAGCCGGCCCAGAGCAAAGCCTGGACAATCCTCTCGGCAAAGGCGGCGAAGGGTTGCATGAGTGGCTCATTCCTACCGCAACATTTCAGCGGATGTCCGGAGACGAAGCGGGCACGACCGGCATAGACAACGACTTTGCCGCTCGGGGATTCGAGAACATCGGCGCCTGGATAATGGGGCGCAACATGTTCGGTCCTATTCGCGGTCCGTGGCCGGATGACAGTTGGAAAGGCTGGTGGGGCGATAATCCGCCGTACCACAGCTCCGTATTTGTGCTTTCGCACCATGAGCGCAAACCCGTTGAAATGGAAGGCGGCACGATATTTCATTTTGTGACTGATGGGATCGGCTCTGCCTTGGCGCGTGCAAGTCAAGCTGCAAATGGCAAGGATATTCGCCTTGGAGGAGGGGTCGCCGCCATTCGGCAATTCCTGCAGGCGGCGTTGATAGATGAGCTGCATATTGCGATTGCACCGGTGCTCCTTGGGTCCGGGGAGCATCTTTTTCATGGGCTTGATCTGCCGGCGCTTGGCTACCGGTGCAAAGAGCATGTGGCATCGGAGAATGCCACACACATCGTACTGGGCAAATCCTAGACATGCGGTCGTTGGCGCCCAACACAGCCCTTACAGGACGCTACCCGGGGGTTGCTGGCGCGACGGGTGACGCACATCGTCCGGCCGATGTATACACGACCCGGCCAGGCTCGCCCAGGCGCTCACTATGATCGCCGGCCAGCAACCCCCGCCACGCCGTTTCATCGCTGGCGCCGATGCTATCTCCGTGGCCGAGCAGAAGGTGCAGGACTTACAACCGCAGATCAACGCCTATCGCGACCTGTCGACCGCGATGGCATTGGAGAAGATGTAGTCTTTTCCACATGTAAAGCGGCCCAATATCTAGGTGACTTGCGCCTTGTGATATAAGATAGTTGCCGCATGGTGTCGGAAGCTGATTATCGCATCGGGCACCTATATGGACTAGTTTTTGAGACGTCGTTTACTTACTTTGAACGAGGCAACCAGATCGTAATCTAGAGTTGGAGGAACCCGGTCATGAGAAAAGTTATTGCACTCGAATTCGTCACCCTGGATGGTGTCATACAAGCCGGAGGCGGTCCAGAGGAAGATACCAGCGGCGGCTTCGCCTATGGCGGGTGGCAAGCTCCATATTCTGACGATGTAATTGGAACCGTCATGAGCAGGCAGATGAACCTGCCGTTCGACCTATTGCTAGGGCGCAAAACCTTTGACATTTGGGAGCCGTTCTGGCCGCAACATGCGGACGAATGGCCCGGCGCCAACACGGCGACCAAGTACGTCGCCTCGAATACCAGGACGTCTAGCAAATGGCAGCCATCCGTGTTTTTAAACGGAGATATTGCCGAAAAAGTCACCAAACTCAAGCAGCAGCCAGGACCGGATTTGCACGTTTATGGAAGTGCAAATCTCCTTCAGACGCTCATGAAGCATGACTTGGTCGATGCATTCTGGCTAAAGATATATCCGATAACATTGGGCAGTGGAAAGCGGTTGTTTACCGACGGCACGATCCCGGCCGCGTTCAAGGTGACGGATAGCCAGGTCTCCACAACTGGCATCGTTATTGTGAATTATGAGCGTGCAGGCGCTGTTAGAACCGGAAGTTTTTAAATATCCGCACCAGGTTGGTCGCTATCAAGGCAGCACGCGTATCGGGACTCGACTTCATCGGAGGAATTGTGAGACCTAAACATCAAGTTTTCGCGCTGAAATTTGCAGACATATATCCACTCTACGTTCAGAAAGCAGAACGCAAAAATCGTACGAAAGCGGAAGTAGACCAAACCATCTGCTGGTTGACTGGCTATACCCAGGCGGGATTACAACAGCAAATCGAACAGCGAAATGATCTTGAAACCTTTTTTGCGCAGGCACCGGCCATCCATCCCAATCGTTCGCTGATCAAAGGCGTGGTGTGTGGTGTTCGCGTGGAAGAAATCGAAGATCCGCTGATGCAAAACATACGCTATTTAGACAAACTGATCGATGAACTCGCAAAGGGAAAAGCGATGGAGAAGATTCTGCGGTCATCCCACGCCTGAGCCTGTTTCTGGTTGGACGGCTCGCCCTCCACACCCCAACGGATGAGCATTGGAAGGGTGTGCCGCAATCATGATTGCGGCTAACCTTCATTAGTTGATACTCTCTCATTTAAGGAACGATTGCGATGACTACTCAATCTCAAACCTCACCCCAAATCGTTGCGGCCGCCGACCTCGGCGCAAAAGTCATCGCCCTGGCAGGCGTTGGACTGATTGGCTACGGCATTCTCTTCCTGATTCAAAACTTTACCGGCTTCATCGAACTGGGTCTAACGCCTGATCGCGTGGGCAGCACCCCGCAGCAGATCGCCGCTTTCAGCCCCCAGCTCTATGACTATATTAGCCATGTGCAAGTGGCTCTCGGCGGTCTCATCGTTGCGCTCGGCATGGCGGTCGTTGCCCTAGCCTGGTTCGGCATCCGCGCGGGCCAGAAGTGGGCACTCTGGACGGCTTTCCTTGCACCTGTTATCGCGTTGGTCATTAGCCTGCCTCTGCACTATGTCTACGGCCTGGCTACACTGGGACACCTGGGGCCGATTTACCTGGACGTGGTCATCCTGATTGTGGGCACGGTGATGTCATACAACGCGCTAAAGGCGTAGAGAGCACACAATCAGAAAGTAAAGAAATTTAAGCGGCACCATGTAGAAAGGTTTTTCCTCGTTGGTGAATTATCAGCTTATAACTTCTCTTGCTTTTACTTCGGTCTTCAAATTACCCCATATATTGACAGGTGGTTTCGGCATATTATTCGCTAAGAGACCTGCGGTCACTTTTCCCTTGAATGGGACCTTCGGCAGTATGCTTCACGAGGGCCTCTCTGAGCATACAGAAGAAAGCGATCGCGAGCCAATCGAAAACACGATCCTAGTAATGGATGCTTACGCGTGTGCCGACGGATGCCCATTGATACAACCAGGCAGCATCGTCCACGCTCAAATTTACACAGCCGCGACTCATGGGCATTCCGAAGTTGTTGTGCCAGTATGTACCGTGAAAGCCATAATCCTCATAGAAGAACATGACCCACGGCACATCCCTCAAATAATAACCTGGACCTGACATA
>DATHUN010000616.1:0-2000 GCA_035462205.1 Anaerolineales bacterium | reverse complement strand
GTCACCGATCCGCTAAGTGCTGCCTCAGTTTCCGCATTTTGGAGACGCACATTCACGGAAGAGGCTGGGTCGGTGATCAATTGGACACGCGCCGCATCGGCAATGACCGCGTCTACGCGTCCAACTAGGCCCTGATCCGTTACAACAGGCATCCCACGCAGAATGCCGTCATTCGAGCCGCGGTTGATAATGATGTAATGCAAAAACGGACTGGGATCGCGGCCGATCACTGCGGCACCGCGATAAGTATTCTCCGGTCGCACGCGTTCAAAGTCAACGAGCGCGGCAAGGATTTCTGTCTGGCCGACCTGTTGCTGTAACTGGATGACCTGTGCTTGAAGTTCAGAGACCTGGGATTCCAGTTCTGTATTCCGCTGTTGCAGCGCAGCCATGTCACGAGGCGCCGTGACAAAATCCTGCACGGCATTAAACCTTGTCGAAAACCAGGTTTGTACTTGAACCAGGGATCCGGTGAATACGTTGGAGGCGGAACTAAAGTAGCCTCCAAGTGCCAGCGCCACAATTCCCCCCGCGATCAAGAATATGATCGTAGTCTGTAGCGTACGTGAAAATAGATTTCTCATGTTAGTTTACAACTTGCCAGTGCCATAAGCGGCAACTGATTTACCTCACATTGTGTGCCGTGTGCTTCCGCGTTCCAAACCAACTAAATAACGGCTCAGTGTATCGAATTCTTCGAAGACCATTCCAGCGCCGCGCGCCACGCAGGTCAGTGGGTCTTCCGCCACCCAGACGCGCAATCGCAGTTCATCGGTCAAGCGTTCTGCCAGGCCCTGCAGCAATCCACCGCCGCCAGCAAGACAAATACCAATATCCATCAGGTCCGCTACAATCTCAGGTGGGATTTCATCCAGCGCGTCGCGGATCGTATCCACGATCACTTGGACCGAACCGGAGAGTGCCTCGCGCATTTCCACGGACGATACCTCGAGACTCTCCGGTAATCCTGTGACCAAATTGCGTCCGCGCACTTCCATTGTCTTTTCGGGCTGCAGTGGATAGGCAGAACCGATCTTCCACTTGATTTGTTCGGCGATGCCTTCGCCCACTAACAAATTATATTTGTTGCGTAGGTATTGAACGATATCCTGGTCCATCTCATCTCCAGCGACGCGCAACGAGCGAGAAGCGACCACCCCGCTCAATGACAGCACCGCGACCTCCGTCGTTCCACCACCGATGTCCACAACCATGCTTCCTTTGATCTCCTGCACCGGAAGACCGGCTCCCAGGGCGGCAGCGATCGGTTCCTCGATCAGATAGGCGGCACGCGCGCCAGACGCCATGACTGCGTCATAAACGGCGCGCTTTTCCACTTCCGTCACGCCCGTCGGGATGCCCACCACCACACGCGGACGCGGCAGCGGCACCACGCTCTGTTCGTGCACTCTACCGATAAAATATTCCAGCATGATCTGCGTAATATCGAACTCCGAGATAACACCATCGCGCAACGGACGGATCACCGCGACATTCCCCGGAGTACGTCCCATCATCTCTTTGGCTTCTAAACCAATAGCGAGGGGCTGCCGGAGTCGCTTGTCGATTGTTACCCAGGAGGGCTCATTAATGACGATTCCCTTACCCCGCACATTTACCAGAGTGTTTGCGGTCCCCAGATCAATTGCGATATCCAGTGAAAACAGGCCCAAAAGCCAGTTTATCGGGTTAAAGGCCAAAGCAGGCTCCTCGATGGTTCGATTCAGGGTGGAAATTTAGCTGAGGTATTATACCTAACAATTCGTATCCTCGTGCGTGACAACGGGGTTAAAACAACGAGTAGCAAGCGGAATACTATCAATTTACGCCAAAGGAGCAGTCATGTCCAAAGTCGCATTTGTAACCGATAGCACTTCCTATATACCCAAGGATATCCGAGAGAAGTACCCGATCACGGTCGTTCCACAAGTTGTCATCTGGGAGGGACAAACTTACGAAGATGACGTCACCATGACCCCCGAGCAATTCTACACCCGCCT
>DATHUN010000615.1:0-10417 GCA_035462205.1 Anaerolineales bacterium | reverse complement strand
ATCAGGCGAACGTTATGGTTATCGACGATCTTGGTTCAGGTGCCTTACTCGATACAGCAAAATATGGCTTTGCTCATGAGCCAACCGTGCAAGAGTCGCTCGCCGCGGGTGTGGACTTAGTCTGCTTCTCAGGTGACAAGTTGCTCGGCGGTCCACAGGCGGGCATCATCATTGGAAAGAAATCTCTCATCGATAAGATCAAGAAACATCCGCTGGCGCGTGCTGTCCGTGCGGATAAGACTTGCCTGGCAGGGATCACAGCTACCTTAACCCATTACCTCAAAGACGAGGCGGAGAAGCAAATCCCGATCTGGAGAATGATGTCCTTAACGCTGGAGCAAATCAAGGTCCGTGTCGAGGCGTGGCGAGATGCCCTTGGACAGGGTGAAGTCATGACCTCCGAGTCCACTGCGGGTGGTGGCAGCCTGCCCGACGAATGTGTCGCTACCTTTGTGCTGGCACTGGATGTCAAATCGCCCGATAAATTCATGCTAAAACTTCGGGAGTCGAATCCGCCCATTATCGCCCGTACCGAGGATGATAGAATCCTGTTCGACCCGCGTACGGTGCTCAACGATGAACTGCTGATCTCGACTCTCAAATTCCTTCTTACGGAGAATTCATGAAATCTGACCTGGATGCACTTATGCAAGCTCGCCATCTGGATGCATTGCTGGTTCTTGGCGATGCCGAACACAATCCAGCCATGTATTATTTTGTCGGCGGCGGGCATGTTAGCGATGCACTCTTGCTCAAGAAAGTTGGCAAAGAGCCTGTCCTTTTTTATAACGACATGGAGCGCGATGAAGCTGCCAAAAGTGGATTGAAGACCGTTTCCTATAATGACTACGGTGCCACTTCAGATCTTTTACAAGAAGCGCAGAATGACATGTTGCTGGCGCTGGCTCTCCGACTTAAAAAGATTTTCACCGATCATGGTCTTTCAGCGCGCCGGGTTGGGGTGTACGGTAAGACAGATTTTTCTGAGAATTTTGGCATCATGATGAAACTGGTGACGCTGATGCCCGAAGCGGAATTGATCGGTGAATATGGAACCGACTCGATCATCCTGCGCGCCATGGAGACCAAAGATGCCGCGGAAGTTGCACGCATTCGCCAGATGGGAGCGGTCACTACAACGGTGGTCAAAATGGTGCAGGACTATCTGACCTCCTGTGCAGTGCGCGAAGACGAGGTACTCTTGAAGGATGATGGCAGCCCGCTCACAATTGGAGATATGAAAGGCAAAATTTCGCTCTGGCTGGCGGAGCGCGGCGCCTCAGAAGCAGAAGGTACAATTTTTTCGATCGGACGCGATGCGGGTGTTCCTCACTCTGTGGGCAATCCAAGCGACCTAATCAAGCTGGGTAAAACCATCATCTTCGATATTTTCCCTGCGGAACAAGGCGGTGGATATTTTTATGATTTCACGCGTACGTGGAGTCTCGGTTACACCACTCCAGAGACACAGGCACTATATGATCAGGTGCAAGAGGTTTATAACAGGGTCGTGGAGAATCTGGACTTGAATGCTTCCTTGGTTGATTATCAGCGCATGACTTGCGAGTATTTTGAGTCCAAAGGTCATAAAACTCAACTAACCGTAAAGGCTCCGCTCGATGGATATGTCCATTCTCTGGGGCACGGCCTGGGATTGAATGTCCATGAACGCCCGTCCTCGCGGCTGACCGAAAACGCAGCAGATAATATTCTTAAGCCTGGCGTCGTATTTACCATTGAGCCCGGCTTGTATTACCCTGACAAAGGTATGGGCTTCCGCATAGAGGATAGCTATTGGGTACGGCCCGATGGCAAGATGGAGCTGCTCGCAGAATACCCTTATGATTTTGTTTTACCGATGCAGCAGTGGAAAAAAGAGTAGTAGGTTATTGCGAGGAGCGCTCCGCGCGCCACCCGCAATGACATGAATAGGAAATGATGCAAGAATTAAAGCCTGCCCGAATTCTAGCCATTGAAACTTCGTGCGACGAAACCGCCTGCGCCGTGCTTGAAAATGGGCGCGCACTTTTATCATCAACTGTGGCCTCCCAAATGGATATTCATGCCCGCTATGGTGGTGTGTTCCCGGAGGTTGCTTCGCGCCAGCATGTGCTGAGCATTATCCCCGTGGTGGAGGAAGCTCTCCACAAGTCAAATCTCACGTTGAAAGACATGGATGCAATCGCTGTTACGCGGGGTCCCGGTTTAGCAGGATCGCTGGTGGTTGGGATGAACATGGCAAAGGGATTAGCGTTGGGCACGAGCAAGCCGATCATCGGTGTCAATCACCTGGAGGGACATATTTACTCTTCCTGGATCTACAACGCGGGAGAGAATGTGCCAGCCGAGCCGCAATTCCCATTGATGGCATTGCTTGTTTCTGGTGGACATACCGAACTGAACCTGATGACCGATCACCTGACGTATAGACGCCTCGGCTCCACGCGGGACGATGCGGCCGGCGAGGCTTTCGACAAGGTGGCGCGGCTGTTAGGATTGTCGTATCCCGGCGGGCCCTCTGTCCAGCGGGCGGCCGAAAAAGGAAATCCAACCCGTTTCAAATTTCCGCGCCCCAAGCTGGAGAGCCCTTCTGATTTCTCGTTCAGCGGGTTGAAAACCGCTGTGTTGTATGAAGTAAATGATTTGAAAAAGAAGAGTGTAACGTTGCCAGTTGAAGATCTGGCTGCGTCCTTCCAGGCAGCCGTTGTGGATACCTTATTTACAAAGACCATGCAAGCCGCGAGAGACTTCAATGCCAAAGAAATTCTGGTGGCTGGCGGAGTTTCTGCGAACCGTCCACTGCGCGAGACATTCCAATCGCAGAGTGAATTCAAGGTTCACATCCCTACTTTTTCTCTGTGTACAGATAATGCAGCGATGATCGCTGCAGCCGGATATTATCGCTATGCATTGGGCCATACGTCGGAATTGGGAATGGATGTGCAGCCGACCTGGCCATTGTCATAAATAATTCCTCCCGAATCCATGCTTATTAAAACCCAAACCGCCTTTGGCTTGCCCGAGCCGTAGGCGGTTTGTAAAGGAGAATGCATCCTTCATTATATGCCGGCACTTAAAGAGAAACTGAATTCTTCTTTAATCTTTCATAAGAGTATTTGGGGGTGATTCTTAAACTGCTCTAAGTAATTCCTCTTTCGATATCGGACCTTCTCGCAAAATCTGAATCTCGTCTCCGGTGCAATCGACCAAGGTAGAAGGAATGCCACCGGGCGTTTCGCCGCCATCAATGATCAAAGCCAGCCGTCCGCCCAATTGCACCATGACTTGTCCTGCAGTGATTGGACTAGGTTGACTCGATATATTGGCGGAGGTGACAGCCAGCGGACCGGCGAGTCGCAGCAGGGCGCGGGCAACATTGTGGTCGGGGACACGCACGCCAACAGTGGATGTGGCGGAAATCGCCTCGGGCAGAGTTGGCCTTTTGGGAACGAGCACCGTCAAGGGTCCGGGCCAGAACCGTTCGATTAGTCTCACGGCAAGAATGGAAATCTCCGCAGCAACCTTTGGCAGTTCCTCCGGATCGCCAATCAGAACAGGAATTGCTTTTTCCATCGGGCGGTTTTTAGCAACGTAAATCGATTCGATCGCCTGTCCATCAAACGCAAGGGCGCCAACGCCATACACTGTATCCGTCGGGAAGGCGACCAGCCCACCTGAAAGTAAAATCTCAAGCGCGCTGTGTATCGCGTTGGGTGAATTGGAGGAAACAACTTTGGTATCCATTGTTAAAGGATGATCTCAAGAAGGCGATCCTTCCCGGTCAAGTCTTGATGCAAGTGGATCTCAGCATCCGAGAATAGATCGTGTGCAAGGTTGAATGCCTGGATGCCGCGAGTGGCTTCGATTTCCAGAAGAATCAATCCATTGGGTGCGAGCCATTCAGGTGCGAGTTTCAAAAGTCTACGAATGGGATCCATGCCATCCGGGCCACCATCCAAAGCGAGAGTTGGCTCACGGCCATATACCGGTAAAGTATATAACGTTTGGGTGGGGATGTAGGGCAGGTTGGCACAGATCAAATCGAGGTGCTCATCTGTGGAAAATATCTCAGGTTTTGGCGGGAGAAGATCACTATGAACAAACTCGATTCGGTGTTGGACTTTATGCTTTTGGGCATTCCTTTGAGCAACCTCCAATGCTATTTGTGAAATATCGGTCGCGAGGATCGTTACATCCGGAACATTGACCGCAATGGAAACGGCAATCGCGCCGGAGCCGGTGCCGATATCCGCAACTGTTCTGCGGGCGGGCGAGGCTTGCAGCCAGCTAATTGCTTTTTCCACCAGCAACTCGGTTTCTGGACGGGGAATCAAAACCTCGCGGGTGATATCGAAATCCAGGCCAAAGAATTCCCAATGACCGAGAACGTATGGAAATGGTTCTCGGCTTTCCAGTCGAATGAGTGTTTCATCCAATTGCCTACGTTGTTCTATGGTGAGTGTCAGTTCAGGATGAGCCATCACCCAGGCGCGAGGCTTATTGAGGATATGAGCGATCAAGACCGATGCATCCAAAGCAGGAGTATCACTGATCGAAGCGAGACGGCTCATGACTTCAGAAAGCAGCGCGGGCATATTATTTATTCTGGATGGCGAGCAAGGATAGATACTCGAACACAATGTTTGCGGCTAGGATGGATGTGATGTCCCCATGATCGAATGGCGGTGAGACTTCCACAAGGTCAAAACCGATCAGGTTCAAGCCATGCAAACCGCGGACCAATTGGAGCAATTGATAACTCGACAACCCGCCGACCTCGGGGGTGCCGGTGCCTGGCGCGCAGGAGGGGTCCGCCGAATCAATATCCACGGTCACATACACGGGACCTTTCAAGCGCTCATGGACTTCTTTCAGAATCTCCGAAACTCCTTTATTCATTACTTCGTGCATACCGATCATCCGTGCCCCGAGCAATTGATTCTCTTCATAATCATTCTCACCGCTGACCGGACCGCGAATCCCAATTTGTACGTACTCGCCCTGGCGGATCAACCCCTCCTGCAGTGCGTGACGAAATGGCGTTCCGTGGCTGTAGGGAATTGCCTCGAACTCTGCTTCCCAGGTGTCAATATGCGCATCGACATGGACCACAGAAACAGGACCATATTTTTTGGCATGCGCACGCAGAAGGGGAAGAGCGATCGAGTGGTCGCCACCCAGCGTAATGAGGATCGTTCCTCTGCCGATAATTTCACTCGCCATACTTGTGATCGCCGTCATCGTATGTTCAATGGAAGTCGGGATGACAGACACATCGCCATAGTCCACTGTGTTGAGTTTTTTCAAAGGAGTAACGTTGAGCGTCGAATTATGTCCCCAGATCATCAAGGATGCTTCCCGTATCTTGCGCGGGCCCAAACGCGTCCCGGTCCGATAGGATGTCCCACTATCGAAAGGCACACCGAGAATGGCAACATCTACATCCTTCAGATCGCGCGTGACCGGTAAGCGCATGAACGATGGAATGCCCATGAAAGGCTGCAAGCCTGCGCCAAATGCGGTATTATCGTTCACTGTCTCTCCTTAAATAAAAAGGACACGATGACCACAAAGAAGTCCCTTTATCTTTTCCGTGATCTTGGTGTCCTTTGCGCTTGAAAAGTTTATTCTTCTTCGTCAAAGCCCGCGCTTGCCAGGCGGTCGGTCTCATCACGCGTGGAAAGTTCATCTATGAATTGATCGATGGAGCCATCCATGACAGCCGGCAGGTTATAGCTGGAGACCCCGATGCGATGATCGGTGACGCGGTTTTGCGGATAGTTATAAGTGCGGATCTTTTCAGAGCGTTCCCCCGTTCCCACCTGCGAGCGGCGGTCGGCATCCACTTCGGAGCGGCGCTTTTCCTCTGCCAGCTCATACAGACGGGCACGCAAAATACTCATGGCGCGCATTTTGTTCTGCAGCTGTGAGCGCTCATCCTGGCAGGTCACAATCATTCCCGTCGGCTTATGATACAAACGCACCGCCGTGGAGTTCTTTTGCACGTTCTGTCCGCCCGCGCCGGAGGAGCGGTAAACCTCAATCTCGATATCGCTTTCGGGGATCTCAACTTCCACGTCGTCCACTTCTGCCATCACGGCCACAGTCGCTGTAGAAGTGTGGATGCGTCCCTGTGCTTCGGTTGCCGGAACACGCTGCACCCGGTGTACTCCCGATTCATATTTCAACTTGGAATAGACACCCTTGCCCCGCACCTCGAAGATGACTTCTTTGTAGCCGCCCACGCCGATCGCATTCTCCGATAGAATCTCGGTCTTCCAGCGCTTTTCTTCCGCGTAGCGTGTGTACATGCGGAAGAGGTCCGCCGCGAAAATGGCGGCTTCATCACCGCCCGCGCCGGCACGAATTTCCACGATAACGCTCTTATCATCACGCGGGTCTTTAGGTACAAGCAGACCTTTGATTTCCTGTTCGAGTATCTCGATCTTCGGGCTCAAGTCGGTAACATCCTGCTGTGCCAGAGCCACCAGTTCATTATCGCCGTCTGAATCGATAATGGTCTTCGCTTCCTCCAGGCTTTTGACTGCCTGCCGGTACTGGCGCGCCTTCTCGACGATGGGTTCTAGGTCCACCCGTTCTTTGTTAATCTCGGCGGCGCGTTGGTAGTCGTTGCCCACTTCGAGCATTTCGCTGCCCAGCTGTTCGTATCGTTCTTCAATGCCTTTGAGTTTGTCGAGCATATACATCCTTAGTTGGCGGATATTCCATCGTATCCATGCAAGAGAAATGCGCGGCAATGTGCTCCGCGCCGTTGGATTATACCAGTGAAGGGACTACGGGTTTGAGATCAGAGAGATCGCGAGGAGGAGAATCAGCACCATGCAGAATATCGCGAAAACGATTTGCATCGTTCTCAATCGTCTCATCTCCCTGCGGAGTATGGACGATTGGGGAGGCTGAGATTTCCCTGCATTGATGGTTTTGATGCTTGCCATAGGAATCCTGTGATGGATGTTGACGCGTTCGGTAGGGACGTTGGGTTCCCACCCTTCTCGACTTGATTATTTGCTCGCGATCGAGAGAATCATCGAGAGAATCAGGATGACCGAAAACGCCACAAAAATGATCTGCAGAGTTCTTGTGCGTCGTGCAGCTTCCCGATTTTCGGTCTGTCGGGAGGGCTTATTTTTCGATTTTTTATTTGCCATTCTTACTCACTTATCCACTATCGTGTGTTTGGAGAACGAGACGGCCATTGCCTTGTCCAGTTCTTCCAGTGTTACAGGTTTTAATACATAGGCATCTGCCCCCAGCTGGAGCGCTCTTTCCACCATGGTATCAGCCGACTCCGAGGAAAGCATGATAATCGGAGTATCTTTCCATTCGTGCCGCCGCCGCAGAAATTCGATCAAATCCAGACCGGAGACCTCAGGCATATTGATATCTACGATCATGAGGTCCGGTCTTTTGCCACTTAACAACGCTTGTACAGAGGTCCGGGCACTAAAAAATAGTGTGGCTTCGCAGTCGAGCAGTGTCAACATCAGCCCGATGGCGCGCCCCATTTCTTCATCATCGTCTACGATCCAGATCTGTTTCATTCCAAATGTGCCTTGATCGAATTTGCGGCATCCTCCGGGACAACCACCCGTAGTTCTTCGACCGTCGCCTGACGGATCTTATCCACAGAGCCGAAGTGTTTTAGCAGCGCCTTGCGCCGCACTGGCCCGATGCCAGGGATGGAATCAAGCTGGGATGCCATCCCTAATTTTTGTCTCTTCTTGCGGTGGGCAGTTATACCATATCTGTGCGCTTCATCGCGGATGCGCTGCACCAGGTACAGTGCCTGGGAATGACGCGGCAGGATCAATGGTTCCGATTTGAATGGGACGAAAATTTCCTCGTTTTGTTTCGCCAGCCCAACCACGGGTACTTTATCGAGCAATTCGAACTTCTGGAGGACGTTGACAGCGCGGCTCAACTGACCCTTCCCGCCATCGATGATCACCAGGTCAGGCAGGAAGGAAAACGACGCGTCCGGCTTCGACCCCGGCTCGCCTTCCGTTTGTTGGGCGCCGCGCCACCTGCGGAATCGGCGTGTTAACATCTCCTCCATCGAGGCGAAATCGTCCGGCGCGCCGACCACACTTTCGATATTGAATTTGCGATACAACTTTTTATCCGGCACACCCTGTGTGAAGACCACCATCGCACCGACGATCGCCGTGCCTTGGGTGTTCGAAATATCATAGCACTCGATTCGATTGGGCGGTTCTGGCAAATTCAGTGCCTGTTGTAATTCAGCCAGCGCCTGTTCCTGCTTGTGAGTATCTGCCTGCCACTGTGCGCGCAATGCCTGCAAAGTCTCGCTGGCGTTCTCGGTTGCCATTTGGACGAGTTCGCGCGGCTGACCTGATTGGGGCACAAAAATCTCCACTTTCTCCCCACCGCGCTTGGAGCGTAGCCACTGGCTGATGATCTTACGCTCTTCAATCTCCTGGGGCAGCATTACCTGTGGAGGCACACTTGCAGCTTCGGTATAGAACTGTGTTACGAACTGTTCCATGATCTCGGTATCGGCTTCGTCTTCTGTGCCTTCCAGGATGAAATATTCACGCCCAATCAATTTGCCACCACGAATGAAGAAGATCTGCACGCAGGCTTCGCCGTTGCTACGCGCCATCGCCAGCACATCCGAGTCGGCATAATCGGAAGCAAAGACAATTTTCTGCCGCTCGATAATGGACTGAATCGCTTTGAGCTGGTCTCGCAAGAGTGCAGCCTTTTCGAAGCGCATCGATTCGGCAGCTTTCTCCATATCCTGCTGCAGGCGGGTCACGATCGCCTCACTGTGTCCATTGAGGAAGTCCATCAGGTCGGAGATCATTTGGCGATACTGCGCCTGGGATGCCGCGCCGATGCAGGGCGCGATGCACAGCTTGATGTCATAATAAAGACACGCCCGCAAATCTGTCCCGGTGATGACGCGGTCGCACGTCAAAAAGGGGAAGATGCGGCGTAGCACATCCAGCGTCTGATAGACTGCCCACGCCGAAGTATAGGGACCAAAATAACGCGAGCCGTCCTCCACCATCTGGCGTGTGACCGTTACCTTGGGGAACGGATCCGCCCAGTGGACTTTGATATAGGGATAGCGCTTGTCATCCTTGAGACGGATGTTGTACTTGGGGCGATGCTTTTTGATGAGGTTCATCTCGAGGATGAGTGCCTCAAGCTCGGACCCGACGACGATCCACTCGATATCCGCGATTTCACGGACCAGGCGGCGCGTTTTCGCATCGTGACTGGCATCCGCGTGAAAATACGAGCGGACGCGGTTCCGCAAATTAATCGCCTTGCCGACGTATTTAATTGTTCCTTCAGTGTCCTTCATGATATAGCAGCCAGGCTTGGAAGGAAGTGTGGCAAGGATTCCTTGTAGTTTCTCAGAAATCTCCATCTGATAATTTTACATCATGTGCCACTTATGGACTAATTGTGGGTTAATCTTGTTGTGATTTCAGGTTTTTCATGTGATAATCTATTTAAATTCATCTCTCGGAGGATTTCATGAACGACATGCCTGTCGCCCCCGTCCCGGAACTTAGACCTGAGTCTCCCGTTCAGGTTTGGCAGAAAGCTCTCACCCGGCCTAGTGAGCAGACCTTTGCCGAAATCGCCTCGTCGCCGAATGCAAAAGCCAGCACGGGCTACTTATGGATGTTTGTCGCCTATTTAATCCAGATTTTTCTGGCTGCTCTCGTTCAAAATCGCATGCTCAGCACCTATGCAAACCAATACGGATTCGGCGATGTATTTGCCAACCGAGGCTTTGGATCCGTGTTATTTGGTGCCATTTGCAGTGCTCCAATTGGCGCCGCGGTGGGAACTTTATTTTTTGCAATTTCGGTCTTCATCATCCAATGGCTGGCGAAAATGTTCGGCGGCAGAGGTACAGCGGACAAATTGGCATATACCATGGCTGCCATTCTCGCCCCGTTCTTAGTGATTTCAGGTATCGTGACCCTGTTCTCGGCGATTCCCTTTGTGGGCCTGTGCTTTAGTGCCGTCCTTGCCATCGCTGGCATCTATGTCCTTGTGCTGGAGGTCATGGCAGTCAAAGGCGTAAACCAGGTCAGCTGGGGTGCTGCCATTGGAGCCCTGTTAATACCCGTCGCGGTGATCGCATTCCTGTGTGCCTGTCTGATCGGCGGCTCCCTTGCCGTGCTCCTTCCGACGATCCGAAGCGCCATGCCAACTCCTTAATTCATTTTGAAAATAAGAGTGAAAACTCCCGCCAATTTGCGGGAGTTTTTTGTCGAGACTTTACGATCTTGGATAGATATTATTATTCTGCGGGTGGCACGCGATCAGAACCGGGGTAGAGAGGAAAATCCGCCATATACGATCCGTAGTCATATGCCTTCGATGCGCCGCATTCCCCAGCAACAGGTTC
>DATHUN010000614.1:0-5706 GCA_035462205.1 Anaerolineales bacterium | reverse complement strand
CAGTCCGCCCGGAAAGGAATATCGGCGCTGTAGAGGATGCCACTCCAGAACAATCTTCCTTCGGGTCGCGCAATTTCTACATCCAGATGAACAGGGCGATAGCCCTCCAACAAGCCCGTGATAAGCGGGGTATTCGCTTTGATAGTTTGTGGCGGCGCGGAGCTTGTAGCCCAGCCTGCGCCGGTATAGACGTCATAGACCGTGCTGCGCCAGTAGTAGCGCGGCACCTCGATCGAATTCGAACTCTCCGGTCCCGGAGGCAGCTCGCCGGTGCGAATGTTCATGACCAGCTGCTGCGATTGCTCAAATCCCTCTGTCAATAAATGCTCGCGCGGCAGAGATGATTTCAAGGCAAAGGGTGCTTTCGGCTTGACGACCTGTTGCTGGATACCAAGCATCTCCGCCGTTTTGTTCGCCTCATTATGCTGGCGCAAGAATTCGCGGATCTGGCGCAAGGAAATGGAGGGGGTGATGAACGCGACCATCCCCACGCAGACCGCCAGAAGGATCACGGCTTGGGTGTTGTCATAGCGGATGCTGTCCGAATAATCCACACTGCGCTGTTCCCAATGGATGAGGTGATTTTTATAATTCCAGAGACCCATCAACAGCAGCAGGATCAAAACCACCAGCCATAATGTTTCGGCTTTACGCTCGCTGTAGGATATGACAAAAGCTAGCAGCGCCAAGTGAGGCAACAGCGCAAGAACAGCATTTCGCCGCGCAGCGAACCAACCCGTCCAGGCGGCGATGAGCCACATGATCAACGTCCAGATCATGCTGCGGATGAGCGTATCGGTGACGGCTGCGTCCTGGTTCGTGAAACCTGCCAGCCAGGCTTGCCAGCGTGCAGCCAGCACACCCGATGCCTGCGTCACAATGACCCAGGCATTGTGAGCCAGGGTGGTATCGATTGCAGTTCGTTCATGGATGACCGGGACGATCTGAGACACCAGGGCGATGAGGGAGCGGAGAAGCTCCGCCAGCGGAGGAAGGAGGCGGGCACCCAGGACCCAGATGCCGATCGCTCCTACGAGAGTCAGCGTGATCGCTGCGGCGATGCCACTCCATTTTGCCTTGTTGAGACTAATGCTGATCACCAGCGCGAGCAGACAGACCCAAAATAAGTATTTCGTGTCCGTGCCTCGCACAGAGACAGCGACGCCATAGATCAAAGTTTGCAGCGCAGCCAGAACCAGGACGAAGCCCAGCATCTCTGCGGAAATTAATCTTCTGACCAGGCGCAGGATCATTCGAGCCTGCGCCAATCCGCGGAGGGACTGCGCACCGCAATGGCTTTCCCCGTCCCGGAGATACGCCACTCCCATTCGCCCTCCTGCCCGGGCCAAATCTGCTTTTTGTCGAGCAACTCCTTCGGAATCAGATGACAGGGCACGCCCATCGTTTGAAGAGTTTCAGCTAAGGCATTTGCATTGCTCGCGCCGCCGAATGTGACGGGGTCAAGCAGGAATACCGTAGGCATGATGCCGCGCCACATCAATGGCACCAATGCCTCGGCCCACTCCAGGTCGGTATTGGCGGTCACGAGCAATAAGCTGGAATGACTGCTCAGTGCCTGTCCCATGCGCGGCAAGTATTCCTGCAAGGGCATTTCTGAGGGAGATGCGACTGCGAGCGCTTTTAACAGACCACGCAGCTGCGCCTCATTTCGACGCGGCACCAGCCAGGAAGGCTCACGCCCATTGATTGCCAAACCAACGGGATGTTCTGCGTCCAGCCCCTGCGCAGCTAAAGATGCCGTAAGGATGACGCTATGCTCTTCCGTGGAATCCCAGCCCACGCCGAGCTGCCTACCCTGATCTAGGTCGAGCAGCAGCCACCAATCGCCAGCGGGAGTCCCTTCGAATTGGCGCACAAAATATTTATCGTGACGCGCAGTGCTCTTCCAATGAATCAAGCGCATGGGATCGCTCGCGACCATCTCACGCGTGTGCGAGGCGTTGATCGTCTCTTCGAAGGAGCGCGGGTTGATCTTCCCTTCGCCTGCCCAGCCGCTCGAGAGAATCTGGAACTTGGAAAGGGCAACCACGGGCGGCATGACCGCCAATGTGGACGAGGTGGGATCTTCGAACGTGACCGTATACATCCCCAGCGGGTCGCCGGTCTCGAGGGTGGTTCCACCCAGTGTGTAAACACCTCGCCTTGTACATCGTGTGGAAATTTTCCATTGCGATGTGCTATAGGCCTCCACACCTGTGGCAATCGAGGCATGGTGATCGGGCAAGGTGGAATGATCGTTCAAGGTGACCCAGGTGGCGGGCAGCCCGAACGTATTGGACAGGGTAAAGCGCTCTTCCAGCCGGTCGCCCACTTGCGCCCAGCCATAACGCATCTCGCGTTCCAGCGTCAGTGAACGCTGCAGTCCGCGCGCCCACCACCAGCAGACCAGCCAGCTGCCGCCCATACCGATGATCAGGATGATCCAGGCTCTCGAAGGGTCAATGAATTGCATGACGACCGCAATCAAGGCAATCGCCGGGAATGCCTTGGCGTTCAGTCGCAATGTAGATTTCATGAAAATAATTATATGCTGAAACCTTTTAGGAAGGTTAGAAAACACGTACCTCCCCAAACGTCTAGTTGCACGACCCCCCATCCTCCTGATGTAATACAGGCGTGGATGCGATAGACTGAGAGCACCTGGGAATGCCTAAATTCGAGGATAAAGAGTAAATGTCACCCTCCCCACGGGACACCGCTTCGCGGGGGAATGACATAATGTTTCTGATTTTAGGCACTCGTGAACATCTATTTCCGCTCAGCGCGAGATAGAACATGTTATGATGAAATGGAGATGGAAATGGCTAATGCTCTTACAGATTTTTCCAATGGACTGACTTCCGCCGTGGAAAAGGCGGGGGCAAGCACGATCCTGGTGGATGCCCGCAAACGGTACCCCGCGAGTGGCATTGCTTATACAGACGATCTCGTTCTGACCGCGGATCACGTGGTCACACGGGAAGACGATATCAAAGTACTGTTGCCGGATGGACGATCGGTCAACGCCACGATTGCCGGCCGCGACCCCGGCTCAGACCTTGCCCTGCTGCGCCTCCCGGAAAAGGCGCTCACTCCCGCGGCGACATCAGACTCGATCAAGGTGGGTCAACTGGTCCTGGCGTTAGGACGCCCGAGCAGCGCAGGGATGCAGGCATCCTGGGGAATCGTCACTGCCATTAGCGGACCCACTCGCACCTTCCGCGGCGGTTTACTGGACGAATACATTCAAACGGAAACCACACCCTATCCTGGTTTCTCTGGCGGACCGTTGGTCAACACAGAGGGCGAAGTGTTAGGCTTGAACACATCCGGACTGACACGCGGCTCTTCCTTGACCATTCCTGTCAAAGGGGCCTGGCGTGTCGCCGACGCATTGACCCAGCATGGAACAGTCAAGCGTGGCTATATGGGTGTTCGCACGCAGCCAGTGGATGTCTCTGAAGCTGCGCGACAAGCGCTGCAGCGCGAGCAATCGCATGGCTTGCTGGTGCTCTGGCTCGAAGAAGGTGGTCCTGCGGAAAAGGCGGGCTTGCTGGTCGGTGATATTTTGGTCGCGGTCAGCGGGCAGCCCGTAGGTGATCCCGACGATCTGTTTGCGGCGCTCGGCGGGGATACGGTTGGCAAAGCGGTGGCGGTCGAAGTGCTGCGCGGCGGTCGGCCCGAAACAGTGACGATGACGGTGGGTGAGAGGAAGTAAGTGATCCGGGTCCTGCTTGAGATTTCGTCACCTGCCTTGCGCGCCGGATTGCGCGCTCTGCTTTCGTCTGACAAGACGATCAAGGTGGTGAACGATTCGCCCGATGAAGACTCAGAAGCCGACGTGGTCATCGCGTCGGCTTCTTACACTTCCTTTCTGCAAAATGGATCGGGGGAAGCGTCTTCGGCCGCCATCCTGCTCCTGAGCGATGACCCGCGCCCCGTCCAGGAATTGAGACGTTCCGCCCGCGTTTGGGGAGCCCTGCCGGCCGACGCATCCACGGATGAATTGCGTGCCGCGGTGCATGCCTTATCGCAGGGACTCATCGTCGGCACATCGTCATTGCTATTTGAATCCGGGAACGAACCGCTGGCTGCAGGTCCGCTTACGGAGCGAGAATCGGAAGTATTAGGCTTGCTCTCCAGGGGGCTGGCCAACAAACAAATTGCGGTGGAATTGGGGATCAGCGAACACACCGTGAAATTTCACGTCTCATCGATTTACACAAAATTGAACGTGACCAACCGCACAGAAGCTGTGCGCGCCGGTCTACGCGGCGGTTGGATCGCGCTGTAGTTAAACGGTAACGGTAACCGCTCACTTGCACCCCGATGGTGATCATTTTGTATTGGTGATCGCCACCGGGTGTATCTTGTTTTCCCCTAATAATAGAGGCTATAAAGCTGGTATGATTCGTCAACTCTTTCGGTGAAGTTTACGCTCAGGATATGGTATTCGAAGTAATTTCGGTGAATGGCAGGTTGGAAAGGAATATGATTCTTTATCGTTCAGTAGGCTTGCAGGAATTGGCGCTGATCTATGACAGTGGCATGAAGGCTTTTCCTGCGCGCCTGCCTCAACAGCCCATTTTTTACCCAGTGCTTGACCTGGAATATGCCCGTCAAACTGCTTCCGGCTGGAATGCTCAAAATGGGCAGTTTGCCGGTTACGTTACCCAGTTTAAAGTGGAGGATGAATATATTCAGAAATTCGAAAAGCACACGGTTGGCGAGTCTCAGCACGAGGAGTTCTGGATTCCGGCCGAAGAAGTGGAGGAATTCAACCAGCACATCAATGGTCAAATTAAGGTTGTAGATGCCCATTTCGGCGGTGGGTTCCAGGGATTTATTCCCGAGCAGTTCGGCTTGCAAGGCAAAAATGCCGTGGAACAATTTACCGTGCTCAGTAACTCCTATATCTACAAACGTATGGAGTTCTTCCTGGAAATCAAGCGTAACCACAAAGCTGTATTCCTGAATTACCCGTTTTGGCAAAAGTATGATTCTAAGAATCCGGGGTTGAAGGAAAAAATACTACAGGCAATTAAAGAAGCCTGGTTCACCTCTTTCCCGAAAAACCCCTTGATGAGCCCGATCCAAGATGATACCAGGGCCGAAAAGCAATTGGATTCAGAGGCGGCGGTAAATCCCGTTGTGGAGGATCGCGCACCCGTGCAACAAAGAAACTCACCTGCTCAGGTGCAGCCTGTCAAACAACCGATCACACCACCCAAAAAAACACCGTTCTCTTCATTCATAAGACCTGTCCAGCCAGCATCCGTGCCCGTAGAACCAAGAAAACCGCAAAGGATAGTCAAGTCCGCTCCTGAGGATATCACTCCTGTAAACCAAAGAGAGTCCCATTTTGTGCAGGGCATAAAGCTGGGCTTAAGTGGCAAGTATCACGACGCGATCGATGAGCTGTCCAAGACTATCCGCGAAGCTCCGGATCAGGTCGTTGCCCACACCAGTTTGGGTGTTGCTTATCACCGATTGGGTGAAGACGACCGCGCTCTAGCCTGTTACCAAACCGCTCTAAAGATAGACCCCAACTATGCGGAGGCGCACTATTTCCGCGCCAACATCCTGTACGGGCGAGGCGATGTTCGTGAAGCCATTGCAGCATATACCAGGGCGATTGGTCTGGACCCCGACCTGATTGAAGCTCATCAAAACCCTATGCCTCAAGACCGGCTGACGGATTACACC
>DATHUN010000613.1:0-2568 GCA_035462205.1 Anaerolineales bacterium | reverse complement strand
TTGTTCATCGTAGTGGACAGCCTGTATACATATCGGCAGCTAAAAACCATGACGCCCTGGAGCTCGGAGTGGGCAACATCCTTCGGCGTGCAGTGGATCGTCATTCTTGTCTTCAGCCGGTTCCTGCTTTCGTATGCGGGTGGACCAGAGGCGCTCGCTCGGGATCTGTCCCTGTTGCGCCGCGGCTACCTGCTCGACCTTTTCACACCGGAGCTGGTGATCACGTTGTTGCTGGCATTGGCAACCTGGGTGCTCACCACACAGTTCCTGGATCTGCTCGACGAGATTGGCTTGGATATGAACCTTGCCGGGCGAGAAGAGTCAGCGCATGTGCGGGGTGAGGCAATCCCGGCACACCAGCGCCTGGTAACTCTGATCTTCGGGCTCGGGATCGGTCTGGTGATCCTGACCGCCTTGACGCGTCTCAATGTGCGCACCATTCTATTAAGCTCGGGCGGGCTGCCGCCGGTGGAGGTGAGCCGCTTCTCAGGTGGGGAGGCGGGCGCCTTGCTTTACTTTATCTTTGGTCTGGCATTGCTCAGCCTCAGCCGGCTGATGTCGCTGCAGACCCAATGGAATCGCCTGCATGTTCCGGTTTCCTCGCCCAACCTGCCGCGGCAATGGATGACGTACAGCCTCTTGTTCCTCCTGTTGCTGGCGTTTCTCACCAGCCTGCTGCCATCCGGGGATAGCTTTGGTTTATTCTCCGTGCTGGGAATGCTGCTGAGTTTTATATTCAGTATATTTGTCTTTCTGGCAGAGCTGTTCGTCGTCCTGATCTTGCTGCTATTCAGCCTGCCTTTCCTGTTGTTGGGTAAGCCCGCCCCGCTGATTACCCGGTCGGCTGCACCTACACTGCCAACCCTGCCGGCGCCGACCGATTATGCGATGAGCAGCAGTGCGATCTGGGAACTGGTCAAGTCCGTTCTCTTGTGGGGATCGCTGGCGGCAATCCTCATTTTTGCACTGGTGCATTTCGTCAGGCAGCATGACGAACTGCTGGCGGCGCTGCGCCGGTCGCGGGTGACGAACTGGCTGCGCCTCGCCTGGCAGTGGTTATACAGGAATGTGGAAAAAACGGGGGAGGGCCTTTCGCGCGCCATTGCAGAGGGATGGAAAAGCCTGGCCGCGCGCTGGGATGGAAAGCGCGTCCTATCGCCCCCGAGCTGGATCAGCGTCCGCTTGCTGGACCCGCGCCGGCGGGTTTACTTTTTTTACCTCGCCATGATCCGGCGCAGCGGCGAGCAGGGACTGCCACGTTCTCCGTCCCAGACGCCTGCTGAATATGCGGCGAAGCTGGGGAACGCCCTGCCGGCTGCCGGAGAGGATGTCGCATCGATCACCGATGCGTTTATCCAGGCGCGCTATAGCCGCCAGGCAGTGGATGTTGGGCAAGCAAACATTGTCAAAGCAACATGGGAGCGGATTCGGCGCGCACTGCGGAGCAAAGCGAAGAGTGACAGATCTAAGAACCAATAATGGAGATGAGATGAAAAAAACAACCCTGCTCCAGTCGGATCTGTCCTATGTTATTGCCACGCTGGGACACATGGAGACGCTTGTGATCGCCGATGCCGGGCTACCCATCCCGGCGGAAACGGTAAGGATTGACCTGGCGCTGACCAGGGGTGTGCCTGGCGCGATCCAAACATTGAAGGTTGTTCTGGAAGAAATGCAGGTGGAAAAAGTAATTGTTGCCGAGGAAGCAAAAGAGCGCAATCCTCAGTTTCTCGCTGCTGTGCAGGAGCTGCTACCAGATGTTCCAATCGAGTACCTGCCACACATCGATTTCAAAGCGCGCACTGCCTCGGCCCGGGCGGTGGTGAGGACCGGGGAATTTGCTCCGTATGCGAACGTTATTCTGGTATCGGGAGTTGTGTTTTAAAAGAATGAGGAGACCAGCATACCTCGGCGTAGTCTCCTCACATGTCCAGGTCGTAATGACACCAGCAGCGCGGACCTTTATTGCTCCCGATCGTCGATTCTCGCCGCAACGAGCAGAATCTGGTCGGCGGCAAAGTCGGCCGCGTCCTGGGTGAGGCCGTGTTCCAGCACCAGACGGCGGGCGATGTCGGTGTGATCCATCTCGACGACCTCTTCGGGCTGCCAGCCTTTGGCGTAGGTGGCGTAGATTTCGTCGGCGGTTAGATCGTAGAAAACGGTCTCAATTTGGGTGTCGCGGTGAGTGTCTTTCTGGGCAAGCTTTTCGCGCGATTCGCGAACTTGCCTCTCCAGCGTGTCGAGCACTTCTCTGAGCGTCAGCATCGGCTCCTCGTCCTCTTTGGTGACGACCACATCCTGGGGACGCATGTAGAGCACGATCCGGACACGATACAGGTCATAGGAGGTTGTATCGACGGTTTTTTCGAGGGCAACCGCGGCGCCGACAACGTCGGAATTGTCCGCGGCGAGGTCCCGCAGCCGTAGTTCCGTCTCCCGCTTGAATTCTTCACCCGCCTCCGTCACATCGATATTGTAGTCAATGTAGAAATCCGAGTTTCCCATAGGGTCTCCTTTTACGAGTAAAATTCTGCGTTCTTGTTTCTAAACGTACCGGGATGGAAAATG
>DATHUN010000612.1:0-6177 GCA_035462205.1 Anaerolineales bacterium | reverse complement strand
TTCGCCGCGGGGAAGAACGCGGCGCCGAGCTGTATCAGGCGGGGACGATTGGCGGTTTCATGCACTTGTATATCGGTCAGGAAGCTGTCTCCACCGGTTTGATCGCGGCGCGCGAGCCGCGCGATCGGGTGATCACTGCCTATCGCGACCACGGCGTTGCCATCAATTGTGGCATCCCCGCCGAACAGGTCATGGCAGAACTGCTGGGCAAAGCTACGGGGATGTCCCATGGCAAAGGCGGTTCGATGCACATGGCGAGCACAGAGAAAAACTTCTGGGGTGGACACGCTATTGTGGGCGGTCACCTGCCGATTGCCGCCGGGCTGGCATTAGGGGATCACTATGAAAAAAATGATAATGTCACCATCTGCATGTTTGGCGATGGCGCGACCAATATTGGTTATTTCCATGAAGCGTTGAACCTGGCAAAAATTTGGGGCTTGCGGGTGCTGTGGGTCTGTGAAAATAACATCTACGGCATGGGCACCTCGGTCGAGCGCGCTTCGGCGGTTTCCGAGATCCGTCAGAAGGCGGAAGGCTACGGGATGAAAAACAGCCGGGTCGAGGGTATGGACGTAATGACTGTGCACGAGGCGGCGAAGGAAGCGATTGCATACGTGCGCCGTGAGAGCCAGCCATATCTGCTTGAAGTCATCACCTATCGCTACCGGGGTCACTCCATGGGCGATCCGGAACGCTACCGCAAAGCGGAGGAAGTGAAGAAATGGCAGGAAAGCGACCCGATCGGCATCTTCCGAAAGCACCTCATCGAAAAGAAGACTGCTACGGCGAAAATGCTGGACGAGATTGATACCCGAGTGGACGAGGAAGTGAATAAAGCCGTCGAGTTTGCCGAGACTTCGCCCGAACCGTCGATGGACGAACTGTTCAAAGATGTTTATGTGGAATAGACGATGAACAATGGACGGCAGACCATAGTCAATGGGCTGTCGCCCGAGGTCATCTGAGTATACGAGGATAGATATATATGGCTAAAATTACGATGCGCGAGGCAATCTCGCAGGCACTAATGGAAGAAATGGACCGCGACCCGGCTGTCTTTATCATCGGCGAAGAGGTCGGTGTGTGGGGCGGAACCTATGCAGTCACCAAGGGCTTTTACGACAAGTATGGCCCCGACCGTATCAAAGATACACCGATTGCAGAAAATGCGATCGTTGGCGCAGCAATCGGCGCAGCATTAGTGGGGACGCGCCCGATTGCGGAATTGATGACGATCAACTTTGCCTTCTCGGCGATGGATTACATTGTCAACCAGGCGCCCAAGCTTCACTATATGTTCGGCGGACAGTTCAAAGTTCCGCTGGTGATTCGCGCGGTGGGCGGCGGTGGACGCCAGCTTGGTGCGACACACTCCCAGACGCCCGATGCGATCTTTGCTCACTTCCCGGGCTTGAAAGTGGTCTCGCCCGGCACGCCAGAAGACGCGAAAGGGTTGCTGAAATCGTCCATCCGGTCGGATGACCCGATCCTGTTTATCGAGCACGCGACGATGTATCAGGTGCGCGGCGATGTCCCGGATGGAGAGTATCTCACTCCGATTGGCAAGAGCAAAGTGCAGCGCGAAGGCTCCGATGTCACGATCATCACCTATTCCAAGGGTCTCGAGCTCTCGATGAAGGCCGCCGACGAGCTTGCCAATGAAGGCGTCCATGCTGAGGTCGTTGATCTGCGTACACTGCGTCCGCTCGATATGGAGCCGGTGCTCGAGTCGTTCAAGAAGACGAATCGAGCCATTGTGGTCGAGGAAGGATGGAAATCCTATGGCGTCGGTTCCGAAGTAGTCAGTCGCATTTATGAACAAGCGTTTGATTACGTCGATGCGCCGATTCTGCGCGTGGCGCAAAAAGAAGTGCCGCTTCCCTATAACCGCACGCTCGAACAGGCCGCCCTCCCCCAGGTGCCGGATATTGTTGCGGCGGTGAAGGAGGTTTTGAAATAATGGCTGAAACAATTAATATGCCTAAACTTGGCTTTGACATGGCGGAAGGCACGCTCGTTCGCTGGGTGAAGCAAGTGGGCGAAAATATTAATAAGGGCGATGTGCTGGCCGAGATCGAAACCGATAAGGCAACAGTCGAAGTCGAATCGTCTGCGAACGGTGTGGTCTTGCAGCACATTGTGGACGAAGGCACAGTTGTTCCGGTCAATGCGCCGATCGCTGTGGTTGGGGCGGAAGGGGAGAAGGCGGAGGGAGCGAAACCGGCCGCCGAGCCACCAAAGGCAGAGGCTCCCAAAACGGATCAACAGCAGCAGACCGCCCCTCCGGCGCAGCCAACACCTGCGGAGCAGAAACCGGTCGCGCCGCCGCAGCCGGCTCCTGTAGCATCCCCACAGAGTGCTCCCATTCCCCAGGCGGCTGCCCCTGTGGAAGCTGGTCCCGTCAAAGCAAGTCCGCTGGCGAGGAAGATTGCCCGCGATAACAAGATCGATCTTTCACGCTTACAGGGTAGTGGTCCCGGTGGACGCGTGGTCCGTAAAGATGTCGAAGCCGCGCTATCGAGCCCTCAGCCTACCGCAGCCGGCCGTCCGCCCATGGCTGCACCGGTCGTACCTATTTCCGCCGGCGATGAAACCATTCCGTTGACCAGGCTGCGACAGGCGATTGCCCGCCGCATGGTCGAGTCAACAACGAGTGTTCCGCACTTTTATGTCACTCACGAATACAAAATGGATGCGCTCATGGCGATGCGCAAGCAAGCCAATGAGTATTTACAGGAGAACGAAAAATTATCCGTCAATGATTTCATCATCAAAGCTGTGGCATTGACGTTGCGCCAGTTTCCGAATCTCAATTCTTCGTATGCAGGTGATAAAGCGATTCGTCATGGTTCGATCAATATCGGTGTGGCAGTCGCCGTAGAGGGTGGTTTATTGACCATCGTGACCCGCAATACCGATCAATTACCCATGCGCCAAATTTCCGCGGACGTAAAACGCATGGCGGCGGGCGCACGCGAAGGCAAAGTGCGACCGGATGATATTGAAGGCTCGACGTTTTCCATCTCCAACCTTGGAATGTTTGATGTCGAGAACTTCGCTGCGATCATCAACCCACCGGAAGCGGGGATTATCGCCGTCGGCTCAGCACGTGAAGTCCCTGTGGTAGAGAATGGGCAGGTCAAGCCGGGTTGGCGGATGAAAGCTACGATCTCCGTTGATCACCGCGTCAGCGATGGAGCAGAGGCAGCGCGATTTATGCAAGCGCTGGCAGCCTTCCTGGAAAATCCGGTGAGGATGTTGGTGTGATAAATCTGTAGGGATGAGCGACTGCTCATCCCTGCTTTTTTAATCTTGTGCCATCAAGAAGAGGTGGTCCCTTCATCACGGTGCTTCATTGAGGTTGTCACACAAGGGAGTGTATGAGTCACCTGGGAAAAACGTCTTCCATTGTGCCTGGCTTAAATTCTCAAACAGGCGCGAGCAGGCCACAGAAACCAAGTCCTCGGTTTCGACCAGCTGGATTTTCTCAAGATCCCAGATCTGAAGAAGTGTGGAAGATGCCGTTGCCAGATACTTTCCATCTGCAGAAAACGAGACATCGTTCACTGTATCCATGAATGGGATGCGAGCCAGTTCTTTGCCAGCAAAATCCGTAATATAAACATGTGTTGCCGTCCCCACGGCAAGCAGTGACTTTTGCGGGTGAATGGCCAGGGACACCGCACGTTCGTTATTCAGGGAAACACCAGCCGTGAATGTTCCGCCCTGGTATTGCCAGGTATGAACCCGGCCGTCTGAGTCAATCGAGGCGAGCAAAGAACCATCTTTGCTAAATGCCAATATCTTACTGTCCCCGGCCGATTCGAGCTGGGAAACCCAACCTTTACCATCCATGCCGGTCACAAAAATTTCGTTTTGGGAACCAACTGCCAAAAATTGTGAGTTCGTCGCCAAGGTAGACGCGGCCGTACTCGCCAGCTCAGAGTTTTCGATCCACTGTGAGTTTGCTATATCCCATACATGAATCTTAGCCTCAGAATCAGTGATAATAAATTGTTCGCCAGCAGGTGAAAATGCGATATCTTGAACGATGCTGGTGTTCTTCAGCGAGTTGAAGGCGCGGCGGGTGGCATCGTAAATCGCTAGATCATTTGCCGAGGTCAGCACGCCGAGCCGCGTGGAATTAGGGCTGAAGACAAGCTTCTTTATCTTCGACTTAAACGGCGACCCCTGTACCGTTAACTCACGCTCTTTCAAAACCGATTCCGAATCTGGTGTGAGCAGCCAGAGCATGTTCTCGCTCGAGACCGCCAGTTGGTCTCCTAACGAACTATATTGCACATGCTCCACCGGACTGCGGGACGGGGTGGACAGCGATTTGCTGGGTATATTCATGATTGAAATATCCCATACTTCGATCGCTCCACTCGCATCTGTAGAGACCAGCCACCGGTCATCGTTGCAAAATACAAGCTGCGAACCGCTAGCTTTCAGAGGAATCTCGAAGATCTGTGCGCCGGTCTCCGCATCCCACACACGGACGGTGCGATCATCCCCTGTGCTGGCGAGCCACTTGCCATTCACACTAAACACGACATCGGTCACGCTGCCATCTTGCGACATCGAGAACTTTTCCCTGCTGGTTGACGCGTCCCAGATACGGATGCGGCGATCGGCGGAAGCGGTCACCAGAGTGGCCCCGTCCGGGCTGAAGGCGAGGTCTCGGATCAGGTTTTGGTTTGGAATCTGGAAAAGCTGCTTTTTGCTGTTGAGATTGATCACCGCCGCGTGGTCATTCCCACCGGTAGCTATTGTGCTATCTTTTGGATTAAAAGCAAGTGCCAGCACGTCGCCTCGGTGTGCAAAATCTGGAAATTGATCGTTACTGTTGTATTTCCAAATTGATACATTCCCCGATTCTGAGCCAGCCACGATCCACGCTCCTGTCGGGCTGAAACCCATTACATTGATTCGATAACCTGTAAATAGTGAGGAACCGAGATTGCCTGTGATTACATTGAAAACCGGGAGTTGGCCATCGTCATAAGCAACAGCCACCTGTTGCGCCAATGCCGGGTGAAAGCTGATCTGGCGAATCGGCGTTTTTAACGCAGTATAAGAGGTAGGCAAATCTTTGGCTTTTAGATCCACAAACTCAAGGGCCTTAATGCGAGGTTTAATACGCTGGTACGCATGCAAGACCTCTCCCGTTTGCGAGTCCAACACCTGTATGAGTCCAGCCTGATCGCCCACGGCAATGAGCGAACCGTCTGCGTTGAAAGCGACCGCGTTGACGGCGGGACGATCGGGCGGAGTGCAAAAAATTTTACTTAGCGTGTCTTGGATTCGCCAGGCGCAGGCTATGCCATCCTCACTGCCGGTGACGAAGGAGCTACGGTCCCGGTTGAATGCCAAAGAATTGATCTTACCGGCCTGCAATCGTTGTGTAACGGGACGAGGCAGCATGATAATGTTTCTCCGAAGGATTTGCTCAGCTTCCTCCGAAGGATTTCTCCGCATCGAATCGATGGCAAGCAGGGTGCTGGTATACAGCTCGCCCGGTCGCGCCTGGAAGATTTGCGCTCGGGCGGCACTCCTCTGCGCTTCTGCCTCTGTTTTCCTCTGCTCGGCAAGCTGCCTCTGAGTAGCTTCCGCTGCTTGCGCCGTTTCGGCAATTTGTCTCTGGATCGCCTCCTTCGCTCGCGCCGTTTCTGCCTCATCCGCTTTTTGAACAGCGATAACTCTTTGTTGTTTTTCTTGCTCCGCACTTTGATTCGCTCGGATCGATTGTTGCCAAGCGGTATAGGCTAAAACCGCCATGATAAGGAGTGCCACGGTACCCGCCAGCACTGCGAAGGTTCTGTTTCTTTCTATGCGCCGGCTGTACTCGATGTATTTTCGCTGCAAGTCGGTGGGGATGGGATCCTTGGATGTGTAGGTTTGAAACATGTGTTCCGCATTGCGCAGATCTCTGCCGCGCAAGAGCAGGCTGACATCCTTTTTGCGGTGCCACTCCAGCGCACGGATCTGCAACCGGCGATGTTCCTCAAGCCAGTCCAGATCGAGCTCGATGGCGGTCTTAACCTTCGCCAGTCCCTCCTCAAAATCATCTGTCTCGCGGATGAAGGTCCAGTTCAGCTTTCGAATTATCTCAGGGGCATCCTGCGGCTTCGCATCGCGCAGAACGATCGGAATAATGCGTTTGTTATTTTT
>DATHUN010000611.1:0-10028 GCA_035462205.1 Anaerolineales bacterium | reverse complement strand
TGTACAACACATTGCGGACATCACTCCTGCCGCCTTTGGTTTTGCGGTAGCCGCGTTTCCTGCCACTGTCATAATTCATGGGTGCCACGCCA
This sequence comes from Anaerolineales bacterium, assembly GCA_035462205.1. Taxonomy (GTDB): domain Bacteria; phylum Chloroflexota; class Anaerolineae; order Anaerolineales; family Villigracilaceae; genus Defluviilinea. Next base: position 9,936 of record DATHUN010000611.1, on the reverse strand, counting down.
ACTAAAGCTGCTATTTTCTTGCGGTCCATCTTGCCCAGCTCTGGAAGGTCTGCCAGCAGTGTTGCAGTGGTCACTGGACCCACACCAGGAGCACTGCTCAAGATCTCTGTCTGCTCTTGCCAGGCTTTTTGCTCACGCATCAACTCGCGGATCTGCTCATCCAGCTTTTTCTTCTCTTCTTTCAAGAGGGCAATGATCCGCTCCACCGAGCTGCGCACGCTGGGGGAAATAGTTCGCAAGCGGTTTTGCTCTGCCTTCAGCATCTCTTCCAGCTGTTTGCGCCTCACCAGCAGGGCACTCAACTGCTTTTCCGCTTCACTTTTGCCTTCATATCTCCTGGGCTGCATCGTTCTCCCAAACTCTGCCAACACAAATGCATCCAGCTTGTCTGTCTTGGCCAGCAGTCCACTCGCTCTGGCGAATTGTCTCACCCGCGCCGGGTTCACCACAGCCACACATAACCCCGCACGAAACAATGCTTCCACCACAGATCGCTGGTAACCACCCGTGGCTTCCACTACGATGAGCTCAGGTTGCAAGTCCACCATTTGGTCCGCCAACTGTGCAATTCCATCTTTCGTGTTGCGAACCTGCTGTGCCTGCTTCTTCCCCAGTGTTGCCATATCTAACCGATCTTTCGACACATCGATGCCCACATACGTTCTGCTACTAGTTGCCATCTGTTTCTCCTCTCTATATAATGAGAGTATGCCCGCGCTAGTACTCGGTCTCTTCGGACCCTTCAACTGTTCGGGCTCTTGTGAAAAGGACATGGCGATCCTGCTGCACGACGGTCTCGGCTGGACCTACCCGACATCGATCTGCCATGTCCTTCCCCATGGTACTAGCCGATCCCCGGACGTGCACCGGGGCCATGGTGGTGGGAGTCTGCGCGTTTTCAGGCGGTTTGCGTGGCGTGAAGGTGGTTCCGGCAAAGTGGTGTTGTCTTGTTCCACCCACCAGCCCTCATCAGGGTGCTAGCGCGACGGGTAACGCACACCGTTGGGCTTCCGATTGAGAACAATGGGTGGACTGATGTAAAATAGAGTCATTCTACTCAACTCCAAGGAAGAAAGCATGCCCGAGATTAGTCGTTTCTTCGGTATCATTATCCGTATGTACGCCGAGACAGGTGCACAACATCACCGCTCCCACTTCCATGCCTATTATCAGAACCATGAGGCGGTCTTTGCCGTAGATAGCCTTGAGATTCTGGGCGGTAGCCTTCCGCAAAAGGAAAGGCGATTAGTGGAAGCATGGGCTGAACTCCACCGAGGGGAACTTAATGAAAACTGGCAGAGGCTCCAAGATGGGCAACTGCCGTATAAAGTCGCACCTCTCCGATAGGTGAGTTTGGAGAAGCTATGGAACATCCGCTTTATCGAATTACAGCCTTTGAGATTGTCGCTCCTTACACGCTCAGAGTGACGTTTAATGATAATGTCCAGCAAGTTATCAACTTCCGTCCCATCCTGGAGGGCGATCTTTATGGACCACTTCAAGATAAGAAGCTTTTCGATCAGGTCGAAATCGATCCGGAGGTACATACTTTAGTGTGGCCAAACGGGGCTGATTTCGATCCAGCGACGCTTCATGATTGGCCGGAGCACGCCGAGAGCATGAAATCTTTGGCAAAACAGTGGGCTAGCCAAAAGTCCGGCGTCAGCTAGTCCTTGGCAGCCCAACACAGCGTGCAGCGGACGGGCGGGTACGCGCCGCGTTCTGGAATTGGTTCAAGCGAGAAGTTTTGTTCCGTTTCGTGAGTTGGTTCTCTCCGCCCGCCGCTAACGCCCACCGTTGGGCTCCTATGCTGAGGTATCCGTTGAATCGATTCCCAAAAGGCGCGTTCCTCATTGGTACTGCCGACTGGACTATTCCACGTCAGGAAGCTGCGGAGTTTCCTACCGAAGGCACACATCTGCAGCGTTATGCCGCGCGCCTCACGGCCGTCGAGATTAACAGCTCCTTCTATCGATCGCACCGCGCGTCCACCTACACGCGGTGGGCGGCTGGCGTGCCCGCCGGATTCCGTTTCTCCGTTAAGGTGCCGAAGACCATTACCCACGCTTCGCGGCTGCAGGAGGTCGAGCGGCTTCTCGACGATTTTCTGTCAGGAGTTCAGTTGCTTGGTAGCGCGCTTGGGTGTCTACTTGTTCAGCTGCCGCCTAGCCTCGCCTTCGATGCGGTGGTCGCCGAGCGCTTCTTTACCATGCTGCGTGACCGGTATTCGGATGGGGTCGCCTGCGAACCTCGGCACGCCAGTTGGCTGCAGCCGCACGCCGAATCGATGTTGACGGCGCTCCGCATCGCGCGGGTTGCCGCGGATCCGGAGCAACCACTCGGTGCGGGCTCGCCCGGTGGATGGCCGGGGCTCCAATATTACCGACTCCATGGATCACCCCGAATGTACTACTCGAGCTACGCCCAGGACTACCTAGAGCAAGTAGCGGAGCAGCTAACCAGGGCACGAGCGGACGGAAAGACCGTCTGGTGCATCTTCGACAATACCGCGCAGGGGGCAGCGACCCGCAACGCCCTAGAGCTGCTTTCGCTGTCCTTCGACCAAGGAGCCTCGATTTCGGAGTGACAGCAATTGACGATTGGGGTGCTTCGCCCGTTCGGCTTCATGGATCCGCGATCCTGCCCCGGTTGCTGGCGCCTAACCCCGCTTGCAGGGGACGAATGGCCCGGCATGATTGCAAGTGCTAGGTTACATCAGGCCATTCGCCCCTGAAGCTTGCACGTTCGGCGTTTCCTGGCAAAACATCAAAGGTATGTGAAAAGTGAAAATCTTCGACAAACCATTAATCCTTTTATTTCTGGCTGCAATAATCCTGACATCCTGTAATAGTTCTCTAGCAACGAGTCCAACCGATGTGATGGAAACAGCTATATCAACAGTCAATACAGCAGTTGCTGAGACCGAGTTGGTAATTCCCACGGCAACACCTATTTCTCTTGCGACGGTAGCATTTCCTACGGCCATAGCTATTACTCCTACTGCGATACTAGCCTCGCCAACGCCGTTGGTGTTTACAGATCCTTCCATACCGATGTCAGAGCGGATTGTCTATTACTACTTTGTGACGACTGCGGAAAATCCCATCCCTGAAGGAAGTGTGGCGATAATGCCAAACGCATTGATTCTGGCACCGACACCATCCGATACAGCTTATAGCCCTGATACCGCCGCTGATCTTCGAATTGCATTGGAAGCCGTGCTGAATGACAAACGCAATATTTGGATAAATAAAAACTTGGAAATAACTAACATTGCTTTCAATGAAGGTCACGCGAACATAGTTATGAATGGTGAGTATTTTGCAGTAGCCCCCATCGTCCTTACTGCTGCCCGTGCGCAGATTCTTATGACATTGTTTGCAAATGCAGCTGTGCAAACTGCCACCGTCACACTTAACGGAGACACCATCGCCAACATAGCTATCTCTATCAGTAGCGATGCTAAGCCTACAGACTATGTGTACATACGTACTGAAATCGAAACCTTCATCGCAGAACATGTTTACACGGCACCATGACAGACAAAAGGACATGGTATTAAACAGCAAAGAGAGAACGCCGAACACAGCGTGTACCCGATCCCCGGAAGAGCACCGGGGCCATGGTGGTGGGAGTCTGCGCGTTTTCAAGGACTTTGCATGGCTTGAGGTTGGTTCCGTCAAAGCAGCGTTATCTCGTCCTACCCACCAGCCCTCATCACCCTCATCAGGGCGCTACGCGGGCGTGCTAGCGCGACGGGTAACGCACACCGTTGGGCGGTGTGATTAACGCATCACACGAATCTGAGAACGCAATAAAGGAATTAGCGATGAACTCCGACGATCTGCAACCCGTTGTCATTCCACCAGACTCAGGCAAGGTATTGAACTTTTTAGGCATTACGCACAAGCTTACGCACCAGCAGACAGGCGGTGGATATTACCTGTTTGAGTTTGCGTTTGATCCCGAAAGCGGAAACAGTCTTCACGTGCATAGCTACGAAGACGAAGTGGTATATGTTTTGGAAGGTGCGATCCAGATCAGACTGGGCAACGAAAAGCTACAGACGATCGCTGGTGGTGTGGCACACCTGCCAAAGCGTATTCCCCATGCGCTGTATAACCCCTTAAAAGTGCCATCCAGATATTCGGCAATTGTAATCCCTGGCGGCATGGAGGACTTTTTTGACGAACTCAACGCGGCACTGGAGGCGAATACTCTCGATGATGCCATGCACACGAAAATATCTCGAAAGTATGGAATAGAATGGTTGGAGTAGACCGTAATGAACGAAACATGCCTACGCCACCCAACAAAGCGTGCATCCGATCCCCGGGAGAACGCCGGGGCTGGCGTGGTGGGACTCTGCGCGTTTTCTGGCACTTTTCGTGGCTTGGAGTTGACTCCGTCAAAATTGCGTTATCTCGCCCCGCCCACCAGCCCTCATCAGGGTGCTAGCGCGACGGGTAACGCACACCGTCCGGCGTTCTCTGGCGTAACGTATAAGCACTTGACGAATCAAGCTAAAAGATGTATCTTTTTTGTAGATACAGAAAGGAGACAACCCAATGCTTACTAAAGTTCAAAAATGGGGCAATAGCCTGGCTTTGCGGATACCGAAAGCATTTGCCCAGGATGCACAGTTAGAAAAGGATTCACTCGTAGAAATCAGCCTCGTCGAAGGTCAAATCATTGTTACGCCAGTGGAAGCACCGAGTTGGACACTGGATGAGCTATTAGCGGGCATCAACAAAAAGAATATTCACCACGAAGTTGATACCGGCTCCGCTCTTGGAAATGAGGTCTGGTGAGCTATGGCGTATATTCCTGATAGCGGTGACATCGTTTGGATCCCCTTCAATCCACAAGCAGGGCATGAGCAGGCGGGTCGTCGCCCTGCTTTAGTTTTATCGCCAGCCGCCTATAACGGAAAAGTTGGTTTAGCAATCCTGTGTCCGATTACCAGTCAAGTGAAGGGGTATCCTTTTGAAGTCGTAATACCGGATGGCTTAGAAATCAGTGGAGCAATATTATCTGACCAAGTAAAAAGCCTTGACTGGAAAGCAAGAAAAGCAGAATTTGGTTGCAAGTTGCCATCCAGTACATTTAATGAAGTAGTACAAAAGTTAAGCGCCTTAATACGTCAGCAGATTCAAAAATAGTGTCGCAAAGGTGAGGAACGCCAACAATGCGTGCACCCCGGCAAACCCCGCCGGGGCGAAAAGAGCCGGACGGCTGGGACTCGCCGTGTTTTTTGAAGTTGTTTTTGAGCTATGGCAGTTTCCCGTTTCCGAACGTTGTTCTCCCCAGCCGCCGGTAACGCCAGCCGTTGGGCAGTTCCTTTTATACCAATCTTTTTAAAGGAAGAGTCTCGTGGAAAAGGTCAAAAGAATTGACGTTTCAACGGAAGATTCAGAAACGCGAATGGTACTTTGGATTTTCTGTATGGATGAATACAGAATGAAAGATTGTCCATACGCTTTTAAGTGGCTTAATCAACAAGTCATCTTCATGTTCGGTGGCTGGAGTAGTCCTGATGCACGTCCAATTGGCTCTGCGGAAACGCTTGAGGATGCCAAACGCATAGCTTCCGAGTGGCTCGAAAGATATGTGTAGTAACATGGACCGAATAGTAAAACATAAACTTGATGACAAGCAAACGCAAATAGCGATAAGTCTCTATCGTCACTTGTTCTGGGCAGATAATTTGCGAAAGCAGTTTGAAAATATTCTCGCCCGCGACCGCGAGGAATTGAAGAGACGGTTGCAAGCAAAGGAAATTGTGTTTGATCCAAAGTTGTTAGAGTCCGAAATGTATTTGTCTCTTTGGCTTGGATGCTTGTATAGTGTTATAGAAGGTTGGTCAAATTTGAAAATCGAGGAACCGCGTATCAAGCAATTACTCGAAAAGGGTTATAAGAAAAAGTTGTTTGGTTTTCGCAATGCCGTATTTCATCCTGTAAATTATGATGATGCGCGATTTCATGCTCTCGCTACTGAAGGTCAAAAGTCTCTCGATTGGGCGAGAGAAATCACGAATGAGTTCAAAACCTTCTTTGAATCGATACTCGTTTTCCCAAGCAATGAGCAATCGAGTGAAGGCTAAATACTGCCCAACAATGCGTGCAGGCGGACTTGGTGGTACGCGCCGCGCTAGAACCGCCGTCTCGGCGAGGAGCCTTTTTCCGTTTCGTCGGCTGGTCCTCCCACCAAGCCGCTAACGCGAGCCGTTAGCCTGCTCTTATGTAAGGAAGAAAGGAATTAATGGTATGAGTAAATCAGTACGGTCGGTTTTCCTTGGATTTGCTTTATGTTTGTTTTTGTTGAGTGGCTGTACGCCAAAGCCCTGGTCTCTGGTTGCGGTTGGCGACTCGATTCCCTACAACAGCCCCAACGACTGTCCTGGCTGCATTGGCTTCGTTGACCGGTACGCGGAAGCAATCACTGCAGCCACTGGTCATGCCGTGACAGTTCAAAACCTATCTGAACACAACAGCCTTCAAATCGATGATCTCCTACGCGAGTTGGAGAGTGATACTGTGCGGCGTGAAGCACTGGCGAACGCCAATATTATTATCGTTGGTATCGCTCACAATGATGTCGCTATGAACACCGGTAAAGATCGGTGCGATGCTGAGAATGGTGATAATCCGGATTGGTCAAAATACAACGCAGAATGTGCAGTGGCTTCCGCCGAACTTTTCCGACCAAAATTTGAGAGCGTGTTCTCCCAAATCGTGGCGCTACGAGAGGGGAAGCCAACCATCTTTCGTACGATTAATAGATATAACGATTGGAATGGTTGGCCAGGGCATGATCTGTCGCCCGAGGGCATCGAGGCGACGCGCCTGGTCATCGATGCCTGGGATGAGATGATCTGCAAAGCGGCGCAGGAAAATGGCTTCGTCTGTGCCGACATCTACCAGGCGTTCAATGGACCAGATGGGCTCAAGCCATCAGGAGATTTGCTAGCCTCAGACTACACTCATCCGTCAGACAAAGGCAATGAGGTCATCGCACGTATCCTCACCGAGTTGGGCTTTGCTCCACTAGTGCCTTAGGTTCCTAACACCAAAAGCAGGCTAACACAGCGTGCAGCCGATCCCCGGAAGAGCACCGGGGCCATGGTGGTGGGAGTCGGCGCGTTTTCAGGCAGCTTCCGTGGCTTGAAGTTGGTTCCGTTAAAATAGCGTTACCTCGTCCCGTCCACCAGCCCTCATCAGGGTGCTAGCGCGACGGGTAACGCACACCGTTGGGCCGCTGTGATGGAAGAGAAGGAGTTATTGACGTGAGCGAGATCAGTTCAGCGCTCCGCATTGGACGACGCGTTGTCGTTACTGGTATGGCTGGTGCGGGCAAGAGCACATTTGCGCAACAGCTATCGGCGAAGACCAGCCTTCCGGTGATTCATCTTGACGTCCACTTCTGGAAACCGGGCTGGGTGGAGCCGTCGGATACGGAGTGGCGTGATGTACAGTCCACGTTGCTCGCTGGCGAGGAGTGGATTGCCGATGGTAACTATCACGAGACGCTGGATCTGCGACTCGAGCGAGCGGATACGGTCGTGTACCTCGACACACCATGGTGGCTCTGCGCAGCGCGAGCATTCGTACGTGGGTTACGTCGTCCGGAGGGTTCCCAGTTGCCTGACGGCTGCGAAGATACGGGATGGCGACGTTTGCGTGACGAATGGTGGTTGATGTGGCGCGTCTGGTTGGGGCGCAGGTCTGAGCGCGAGCGCGAGCTGGCGATCGTGGCGCAGCATGGAAGCCATGCGGCGTTGCACGTTTTACGTTCCAAACGTGCCATCCGACAGTTTCTTGAGCACGTCTAGCTGTTCCTACCGAGAGCTAAGCCTAGGCAAGATCATTGTTGAACCGTATAAAGGTAATCTCGCTTGGGGTAAGAAGAAACAACTCGAAAGATTATCAAGTTTATTAGCAAAATATATTGACGAAATCATGCTGTGGTCTAATAATAAAAGTGGAAAAGTCCTGACGGCTAGTCACGTTAGTGTGTGATGACTTTTTGACACAGGCTAGAGAGTGTAGGAAAGGAGTCTTCCAAAAATGCAGCCCAACAAAGCGTGCATCCCGGCAAACCCCGGCGGGGCGAAAAGAGCCGGACGGCTGGGATTCTGCGCGTTCTTTGGAGCTTGTTCTGAGCTATGGCATTTTCCGTTTGCGAGCCTTTCTCTCCCCAGCCGCCGGTAACGCCAGCCGTTGGGCGTCTGAATTATGTAAGAAGCAAATCTTTGATCGGCTCCATCCAATACATACTTTGAAGGATTTGAAATGCGATTCAATTTTGCTGACAACATCAATTCACAACCATTTCTGCCAGCAATGGAAGGTTGGCAAGAGGCCCCCTCACCCGGGAAAAAGCAAGTGCAAGGTTATGGCTTCGTTGCATCCTGCCTGGGAGTATTGCTCGTTGGCGTTTTGCTGCACGGAGAATTTGTGCCCAGCGGTTTCCTGCTAACCCTATTGATACTGGTGTTCACCGTGCCAGTGCACGAATTGATTCATGCCTTATTCACACCAAACTGGGGTCTCTCTACCAAAACCATCTTCGGCGTCCAGAAAAGTAAAGGGCTATTCATGCCCTATGTGTATTACGATGATGAACAACCCCTTTGGCATTTTCTACTGACCGGGTTAGCTCCAACGATCGTTCTAAGTGTGTTGCCGATACTGATTATCATGTTTGCACCACTCAGTCATATCTACCGTGCCGCTTTAGGTTTCTTATCCTTATTCAACGCCGGAATAGCAGGTGGCGATTGGTTCCTCTTGGTTTGGTTCTCCACTCACCTGGATGTGCGTTCCTACGTTCGCCAACATGAATGGAAGTTATACTGGAAAACCAGAATTTAGATCGTCCTAACTTTCCATGGCGAAACTGAGAGAAGACCACGCCCAACACAGCGTGCACCCGATCGCCGGAAGAGCACCGGGGCCATGGTGGTGGGAGTCTGCGCGTTTTCAGGCAATTTGCGTGGCTTGAAGTGGGTTCCGGTAAAATGGCGTTATCTCGTCCCACCCACCAGCCCTCATCAGGGTGCTAGCGCGACGGGTAACGCCAGCCGTTGGGTGGCTCAGTAATAGACATTGATCGCTTACATCTTGGCTACAGACAGAGAGACAAATATAAATGGATAACTCTATTCCCTCCACAATGCACGCTGTCCAATTAGATCAACCAAATGGTATCTTAACGTTGCGCGAAATTCCAGTGCCACGTCCAAAAGCGGGTCAGGTTCTAATTCGTATGGCGGCTGCGCCAATCAACCCATCAGACCTTGGCGCATTGTCGGGCATGAGTTATAGCGGCAAACGTCAATTTCCTTTTACCCCAGGGTTAGAAGGCAGCGGAACCGTCATTGAAGCAGGGGATGGCATAATGCCGCGTTTGTTAAACGGACGTCGCGTAGCATGCTCCGCATTATTGACAGGAGATGGAACGTGGGCGGAATATATGGTCACATCTGCACAATTATGTATTCCACTCAACAGAAATGTGAGCTTAGAACAAGGCTCAATGCTTGTGGTGAATCCGTTAAGTGCTCTTGCCATCTTAGACCTTGCGAAACGCGGCAAACATCGTGCTATCGTCAGCACCGCCGCCGCAAGCTCACTAGGAGGAATGATTTTGCGTTTGGGAAAGAAGCTCAATATTCCGATTATCCATGTAGTGCGGCGTCAAACTCAGGTAGATTCGGTGCGCAAGCTTGGAGGCGAATATATTTTGAACAGCAGCGACGCAGATTTTGTTGAGCAATTGCGGACAATGGCACACCAATTACAAGCAACTTTGTTGCTGGATGCCATTAGCGGCTGTAAGACACAGCAACTTGCCGATCCCGATCCATTCCGCAGTACAATTCTGTTGTATTCGCGTTTGTCAGATGAAGAATGTATTATTGATGCCCGAACT
>DATHUN010000610.1:0-2644 GCA_035462205.1 Anaerolineales bacterium | reverse complement strand
GATTTTCCGATCGAAAATCCGTCCTGATAAGCTGAGTAGTGACTTCCTAAAGCTCCCGTCGATTGCATGATCAGAACGGGAGTTTTTGTTGTTTTGTAAAGGCAGGAAGCATATAATCAGTTGCAAAGCAGGTCTGGGACCAGCGCCACTATGGAGTGTCCAATGAGAGCAGCGTTTGCTTTACTTGCAGACCGGGAAATTCATAATTTGGTGCGGAAAATCTCCTGGGGGTTCCATCAGAAGTATCGTACCGGAACACGGCATTGCTGCCTTCCACCTCATATCTCGCTCAAACAGCCTTTTGCTACGGAAAGCCTGCCAGCGCTGGAACAGTACATGGAAGATTTTGCCCGTTCGATGGAGCCATTTCAGGTACATCTCACCAAACTGGATGTTGTGCCCATTTCCTCTACGGGAACTGAGTACGGCATTTTATGGATCGATGTTAATGAAACCCTTCTACTCCGCGGGCTACACAACCGATTAAACGAGGAGCTAAACCAACGTTTTGGCAGTACTCCAGCAGAGTACGATGGTGATGCGTATCACTTTCATATGACGGTAATGATCGGCGGTCAACCAATCGGGATTTATCGTAAATTCTATCGTGAGCTCGAAAACCCTGTAATTGATCACTCGTTTACAGTGCGTGAGTTAGCGATGTTCGTTTACGATGAACCATCGGGACCGGAGGCCGATTATCTTTCATACAAGATTTTGCCAATTGGCGGATCCATATAAAAAGGAGAATTTAACTATGGCGTTCCCGTATTCACAGCAAAATGCCGAATCGCGTCGACGGTTAGAAGCCTTGGTTAGTAGGCTCACCGATACCGACCTCGCCCTTTCCACAGACTATGGCTGGACGGTGGCTGCCCTGCTCGCTCATCTCGCCTTCTGGGATCATCGCATGTCGGTAATTCTCAAGCGCTGGCAGCAGAATGGATTGGATCCCTCCCCCATCGACTCAACGGCTGTCAACGACGCCCTGAGAGAGATCTGTCACGCTTTGGAGCCGCGCACGGCCGCCAACCTTGCGCTGATCGCCGCAGAAAAAGTTGACTCAGAATTCGAAACGCTATCAGGCGAGTTCGTTAAACAGATCGAAGACCATGCTGCAGCCACAGATACACAATTCCGTATGAATCGATCGCTGCACCGTGATGGTCATCTCAAAGACATTGAGGCGCTCCTCGAAAAGAATCTTTGAATTGACGCGCTATCGGTTATTTCACGCATGGCAGATATCACTCACGTAAACGTAAGTAGGAAGGCGTGATGGTCACGAAAAAGCGCAAACCGAAACCAGAATCTAAACCGAAACGCTGGACTCAGCACGTGATGGAAACCAGTAATGCGCTAGATCTGGAGCCAGGCGTCTTTACCTGGGATGATCCGAAGCGTATTGCCGAGTCGCTGAAACGTTCGGCAGAACAAAGTAACCGCCGTAAGAGCAGCCCGTATCGCTCGGCGATGTCCATGCTGACGTTTCATATTAACCGTGCAGGCAAAAAATTACCGAAGGAACAACTCTCCCGTCTTGAAGCTGCAAAAGATGAGCTCCGCGCCCTATATGGCAGGGAAAGGTAGTCCGGTAAATAGGCATAAATATTTCCAGGCCTGTAAACAGAGGGCCTTGCACTCGCCGGTAGGATGATTTCCTGCTTCGGTCAAAGAATTCCATGAATGAGACTGGCAAAATCCGGTCTCTTGTTTTTTAGTGTATGATTGCACAAGACATGGAAAGTAGGTCATGTTTATAACGTGACTGTTTGATGAAGTAAGTCACGTCTAAGACGTGACCTACAAAATAGCATATTCAGTTCTTGCTTCAGCCCCTCGCTAATTCCGTGATAGATTATTTGACGGTATGATTGCCTGAATTAATCTTTGAAAGGTTTTTATGTCTCGTAACCGAATCTTACTCGTCACGGCCGGGATCATGCTCAGCCTGTTTTTAGCCTCGATGGAATCGACGGTGGTTGCCACCGCCATGCCAACGATTGTCGGTCAACTGGGCGGGCTCGAACACTACTCGTGGGTCTTCTCGGCGTATATGCTTACATCCACGACCACCGTTCCGCTGTATGGAAAACTGTCCGATCTTTATGGTCGGCGTAAATTGTATGTCGGGGCGATGGCGCTTTTTCTGCTTGGCTCCATCTTAAGCGGTCAGGCGCATAGCATGACCCAGCTGATCCTGTCGCGCGGCTTGCAGGGAATCGGTGCCGGTGGCATCATGCCGCTGGCATTTATTCTGATCGGGGAAATGTTCACGCTCGAGCAGCGTGCCAAAATGCAGGGATTCTTCTCCGGGGTATGGGGAATCTCTTCGATTGCCGGTCCACTGTTGGGCGGTTTCCTCGTCGACCAGCTCTCCTGGCGCTGGGTGTTCTATGTCAACATAATCCCGGGCTTGTTGGCTGCGGCGCTGGTGGCGTTCGCCTGGCGGGATCAGCTTCACGGTCACGGACGACCCGTTGTAGATTATGCAGGCGCAGGCTTGCTGACCATGGCAGTGGTCACGTTACTGCTCGGCTTAATGGAATATGGCGCCTCCAGCAGTTGGATATTGATCATCGCATCCATTGTGTTGTTCTTTCTTTTATTTTGGGTGGAAAGCCGAGCCGCGGACCCGATCCTT
>DATHUN010000609.1:0-11142 GCA_035462205.1 Anaerolineales bacterium | reverse complement strand
TGAAGATCGTTCAATGGATATTCTTGCTTTAAAATTGATTCTGGCTCCGGTTATCATCAGATCGGCGAGCCTCGCCGGTCGAAAATGGGGACCGACCGTCAGCGGCTGGATCGTCGGCATGCCACTGACTTCGGGTCCGGTGATTTTCTTCGTGGCGCTCAGCCACGATCTTGCGTTTGCTACGAACGCGGTGCTGGGTGTGATCAGTGGCGGACTCTCTCTCGTCGCCTACGCGTTGACGTATGCGTGGCTGGCGACCCGCTTCCACTGGTACGTAGCCTGGATCGGCAGCTTTGTCGTTTTTGCGATCAGCACCACACTGTTGCAGAACGTGACTTTTCCCTTGGTTCCCATTTTCCTTGTCGTTTGCATGGCGATTATGCTTGGATTGTATTTGATGCCTAAAGAGGAAGTCGAAGAGGGAGATGCACCATTTGGGAAGTGGGATATCCCCTCCCGTATTCTGATCGGGACGAGTTTCATCCTGCTTATCACAGGCAGCGCCTCGTTCATTGGCTCGCGTCTCACCGGACTTCTGACTACCATCCCACTCTATGTGACGATCCTTGCCATCTTTGCCCACCGCCATCAAGGACCCGCCGCCGCGGCGCACGTTCTGCGCGGGCTGCTCTACGGTATGCTCGCCTTTGCCGGTTTTTTCATCACCTTGGGTTTGTTGCTGCAAAGAGCGGGGATTGCGGTTTCATTTTTATCTGCCATTGTCGTTGCACTAGCCATCCAAGGCATATCGCTTTTGATCTTGCGGCAAAAGCATGGTTAAATTAGTGAAGCAACTCGAGGATGGCAAAGCAGCATGTGTGGTCATCACGGGTGACCAATACCGCTCTCTCGAACTGCTTAGCGCCTACGATGCAGCAGCGGACTGGATTCAAAAGAACGGGTTTGAAACTGTGGGTGCACCGCGCGAGGTTTGGTACACTGAACCGGGACCGGACGCTAAGTGGGAGATCGTCTGGTTGTTCAAATAGTTTATCGCTCTCAGCAAGGAGTCAACATGCCCATCATCAGCAAACCCCAAATCGATACTCGACCCCAACAAGTCTATATGGGTATTCGCACGATTGCACCGTTCAAAGGAATGTCCAAAGAGATTGGCCGGCTCAATAAGGAACTAAATGCCTGGGTAGAGGAGCGCAAAGTTAAAACGTCCGGTCCGCCTTTCTTGCGTTATCACGTCATCGATATGCGCGGCTTCATGGACATTTCCTTCTGCGTTCCTGTGCACAGAGCATTCCCGGATGATGGCAATGTCAAAGCTGATGTTCTTCCTGCCGGACGATACGCCAATCTCATTTATTCCGGTGGTGGAATTTCTGGAAACAGAGCCTTGATCGAATGGGTACGCGCCCAGGGTATGGACTTTGACCGCTGGGATACCGAACAAGGCGACAACTTCCGCGGGCGTTATGAAACCTATCTGACAGACCCAAAGATCGAACCTCGTAAGTCGAGATGGCAGATTGAGGTGGCGATCAAACTGGCAGATCAGTAACTCGACGATGACGGATAAAAAGAGACCTCGCAGTTGCGAGGTCTTCTTCGTTATTTCAACACCTGCACCACATTCCGTCCCGCCGCGCCGCTGACTCCCCCACCACCATGGACTCCGCTTCCGCATAAATATAGATTATCGATCGGCGTCCTGTGATTGGACCAACCGGGGATCGGACGCATGAACAGAAATTGATCCAGCATGAGTTGTCCGTGGTTGATGTCACCTTCGGTAAGACCATAGGTCTGTTCGAGATCGAGAGGCGTGATGGATTTTTGATTTGTGATTGATGATTTTAAATTCGGGAAGTATTCCGCCAATGTATCAATTGCCAGCTTCTCAAGGTTTTCGCTTTCTATTTTCCAATCACTATTCTTCAATTTATACGGGGCATATTGAAAATGAATTGACACTACATTTCCTGAGGTCGTCATTTCCAAATATGGATTTTCAGAAATCTCACCGTATTTTGCAGCATCATAAGCGCGTTCAAGATATTTGATGGACGGTGCAAAAACCACCGTTCCATTCGGAATTCCATGATTACCATTTGTCAACAAATGAACTTTTGCGACCGAGCCGCGCATTTTGATCGATTGCACATGCCAGACAAATTCCGGTGGCAGCTCACGCGGACCGACGAGCTCGAGGAACGTATGCTTTGGATCCGCGGACGAGAGAATCACATTGGCAGAAACGTCTTCACCGCTTGATAGCACAACACCTTTTGCAACCTGGTTTTCCACTTGAATACAAGCTACTTCTGCATTCGTTCGAATTTCTCCACCATAGGCTTTCACTGCATTCGCCAATGCGGAGGTAATTTCACCTGCATTTCCCACATTGACGTGTGCCATCCCGTCGCGATTCATCCAGTTATGGATGAGAGTATAGCCTGTCCCCGCGCCCATGGGTCCGAGGGTGAAGCCATGAATACCGAGTGAAGCGACCGCCGCTTGGACTGCTTCCGCTTCAAAATATTCCTCCATTAGCTCCTGGGCAGTCATCGGCAGAGCGCGGATAAAGTTGAGCATATCTTTGCGGCCGGCAAGACGCAGCTTGAGACCCAGCTGCATTAAGCCAAAACCGTCTTTTGCCGAGAAGCTCATCGGCAGGCGCGGCATGATCGTGGAATATGCTCTCTCCAGTATCTTTGCAGACACGTTCATAAAGCGGACAAATTCACGCCAGCGCGAGGCGTCTTTTGCAGAGAAACGCTTGATCGATTCGGCATTCAGAACAAGATGTTTTCCACCGGGCTGTAAGGAAATAAAATCTGGTCTCTCACTTCCCTTAGGAAGCGCGAGTTTTAGGTCCTTGATAATATTGGGGCGCAGAGTTCCTCCGGTTTGTACCGCGTCGACGGTGAAACCGTCACCGAAAGATTCGGTTACCACCGAACCGCCAACAATGGCGCGGCGTTCGAGAACCAATACCGTTTTACCCCGCTTGGCAAGATACGCCGCAGCGACTAACCCATTGTGCCCCGCACCGATGATGATGGTGTCATAGTGATTCACAGGGCACCATCCTTTAAAATTTCCTTTGCCGCCAGCATCCCCGCCGCTCCCATCACGCCTCCACCAGGATGCGCACCGCTGGCACCGAAGTAGTATCCCTTGAGCGGGGTGCGGAAGTCTGCCCATTCGGGCGTGGGACGCAGGAAAAAGATCTGGTGTAAAAGCAGTTCGCCGTGGAAGATGTTGCCGCCGGTGATGCCCGCGATAGCTTCGATATCCTTCGGTGAGATGACCTGCATACCAACGATGCACTCACGGATGTTCGGCGCGTATTGTTCTATTGTCGAGATGACCGCTTCGCCAAGCTCATCTCGTCGCTGATCGTTCCAGCCACCTTCGAGATCATACGGAGCATATTGCACGAAGCACGACATGACATGTCCTCCGGGCGGTGCCATGTCAGGGTCGATCATGGAGGGAAAGATCATGTCAAGATACGGTCGCTTTGAAATTTGTCCATACTTGGCGTCATCGTAGGCGCGCTCGATGTAATCAATGCTCGGGCTGATGGATACTGCCCCTCTGTGCAAAGGCGAGTCGTGACTCGCTCCTACCCTATATGGCAATGCGGTGAAATTAGGCAATTCACTCAAGGCGATATTGACCTTGCCAGACGAGCCGCGCGTGCGGAAGTTTTGGATCGATGTGACAAACTCGTCGGGGAAATGTTTGGGTTCGACGAATTGCAGGAAAGTGCGCTTCGGGTCGGCAGCGGACATGACGACTTTAGAGTCGAGCTCATCACCATTCTCGAGGACGACGCCCACAGCGCGTCCATTCTTGACCTTGACCTGCTTCACGCCTGCGTTGACGTGGATCTCCACCCCGAGTGCTTTCGCCGCGTTCAGGATCGAGCCGCTGACTCCGCCTGAGCCATTCTTGGCAAACCCCCAGGCACGGAACGCGCCATCAATTTCGCCCATGTAGTGATGGAGCAAAACATAGGCCGTCCCGGGCGAGCGCGGACCGAGGAACGTGCCGATGATCCCGCTGGCAGCTTTCGTGCCTTTCAGGGCGTCGGTCTCAAACCATTCTTCGAGCAAGTCCGCAGACGATTGCGTGGCGAGCTTTGCAATAGCATACAGTTCTTTTTCTTTCAGACTCGCCGCGTATTGACCGACCTTGAGCAAGCCTATTAAGTCGCGGGCGCTCATGGAAGAGGGATCTGGCGGAATGAGGTTGATGATCGGTTTGATCGCCTTCGCGGCGCGCGCCATGACTCGGGCATATTCATCATAGGCTTCTGCATCCTTCGGGGAGTGACGATAAATCTCGCGGCGTGTCAGATCGTGGTCATCCCACGCTGCGAGATAGTCGCCGTTTTCCATGGGTGTGAATGTACTTGGCAATGGCAGGATCTTGAGTCCATGCTTGGGCAATTCCAGATCTCGGATGATTTCCGGGCGCAACAGGCTCACCACATACGAAAACTCGGTGAACTTGTACCCCGGGAAAATCTCTTCCGTCACTGCCGCGCCACCGACGATATGTCTGCGCTCAAGGACGACAACTTTTTTTCCCGCGCGAGCAAGATATGCCGCAGCAACTAAACCATTGTGCCCACCGCCGATGATGATTGCGTCGTATTGATTAAGTGTCATAAATTTCTCTTTGATGGAAGTTTTAAAAGTTCGAAGACTGCAGAGTCAGCTTTTAGACCTTCCAACTTTCAACAGTTCAATGTTTTTTCCATTCCGGCTCATAGAATGGCAGCTTCACCACCTTCGCCGGTGCATGCTGGCGGTGATGTTCCACGGTGATTTCCATGCGCACCTCTGTGCCAACTTCGAAATAGGGTTTTTGTAAATGAGCCAGGGCGATGTACTTTTTCAATAGCGGCGACCAACTCGAAGTCGAAGCATATCCAACTTGAACATTCCCGACCATGATTGGTAAACTTGCTCGAACTGCCATGCCGGGGATTTGGGGCGGTAAGCCAACTGACTTGTAAATCTTCTCCATCCCTTCCCAATTTACTTCCAACCCCATCAACTTCCAGGTGGAGCCTTCACGCTTCTCCTGCTCCAAAGCGCGGCGGCCGACGAAGTAGCCTGGCTTATCGAGCGCCACCGTCCAATCGAGTCCCAGCTCAAAGGGCGACGATTTCTGTGGCTCGATCCAGGCGTGTGTTGTGGAGGTGTAATCCACGTCGAGCATGAACAGCCCTGCTTCGACGCGTGCCATGTCCATGGCGAGGATGCCGACAGGCATGATGCCGTAGTTTGCACCTGTTTCCATCAGCGCGTCCCAGATGGCAAGCGCGTCTTTGTTCTCCATCCAAATCTCGTAGCCAAGGTCGCCCGTATAACCCGTGCGTGAAATTGTGACCTCGTATCCGCAGATTCTGT
The DNA here is from genome assembly GCA_035462205.1 of Anaerolineales bacterium. GTDB lineage: Bacteria > Chloroflexota > Anaerolineae > Anaerolineales > Villigracilaceae > Defluviilinea. Next base: position 5,761 of record DATHUN010000609.1, on the reverse strand, counting down.
TTTTCATCAACCGGAAGTACTTCAATCCATCCACAGCGGTTTCAGTGACCTTATTAAGTACCTTCCGTGAGTTCGGTCCCTGAAAGCTAAGCGCGGCCACATCGTCCGTGACTTCGGTGATTTGCACATCCATGCCGACCGCATTCATCATTAGCCAGCGCAGGTTCGGCTCGGCGGCGGTCAGGCGGAAAGTGTTCTCTTCGAGGCGTGAGACTGTGCCGTCATCGATCATCTTGCCTTCCTCGTCACACCAGCCCGTATAGCCGACCTGTCCCACGCTCATCTTGTATATGTTGCGGGTCGTGACGCGGTGCAATAATGCTGCAGCATCCCTGCCTTTGATGATGTACTTGATCAGTGGCGTGACGTCGATCAAAGCGGCGCCATTGCGGATTGCCCAATACTCGCGATCGAGGGTATGCTCGTATGAGCCGGCGGCAAAATAGCCCGCCCACTTGCGCCAGTTCTGCGGCTGGCACAAGGCGGATGTTCGTGGATGGAAGGGAGTGGTTTTGAGCTGGAGCATGATTCCTTATTCGATTGAATCGAACTTTTTGAGAGAGACGAGTTAATACCGACTAACAATTGCGCACGAAAAAGGGCGAAGACATGATTTACTTGGTCGCAAGTTTGTACTTTCTTATCTCAGGATTTGCCAGTTCGCCAGTGCGATCTAATCCTTGCGTATCGATGCTGGTTCTTTATTTGCTAGTAAACCCAAGTGGCAATTCTTTGCATCAGTAAAATCACTTAACTTGGTTGGTGTACTCGGCTGGTGCAAAGAACACCAGCACCGTTAAGTCCTCCTCGATGGAATGGAAGCGGTGCGCTACGTTCTTCGCCACATAGACAATCGAGCCGGCTTGCACCTCACGATTTTTCTCGGCGACCAGAATCTGCGCTCGTCCGCTCACCACATAATAAACCTCATCCTCGGTGTGCGGCGACTGCGGATCGGTGCCTCCGGCGGGGAGAACATACAGTCCCAGGCTTAGGTCAGGAACTTTAAGAAATTCCAGATAAAGTTTGTAATTCGTTTCCCGTTGGGAAATGAGTTCAGTTATTTCAAAGGCTTGCATCGGAAACGTTCTGACCAGTGACTATGAACAACGGACAATAAAATTATGATCTATTGCCGAAATTATATATAATTTTACACTATGGTAACAAAAGAAGCAGAGGGGTCAAATTCCTGAGTTTACGACTTCACATCAATCGTCTGTGTGATGCACTCCCCTTTTAGAACTTGTTTCACACAAAGCATGATGACCGCCAGCAATTTATGCGGACCTTCGAGCGGCGCGCTGATGGGCAGGTTGCAATGCCGGCACAACAAACTAAATATAATGACGGAAGAATGGAGGATTCTTCCGTCATTATATTTTGTGAATCCTCTATGGCACTGGATGGGCCAGCTTTGCGAGCTTAGGAACCCCAACCCGCGTTCTGAGGAATCGGGATGGGCTGTTGATTCTCCCAGCCATTTTTGCGCAGGTATTGTTCAAGCGTCAGCAGGCCTGGATGCAGCTTGCGCAGAGCAACGATATCGGCATCATAGCCTTCGCCATTGAAGAAGTTGTACATGGCTTGCATCTCTTCTTCCGAGCCGCGGCGGCCGCCACCTGTCGGAGCGACGAGATTGACCGGACGACCAATTACCCTGCTGAACACCTCTGCGGTCTGTGATTCGGTCAGTTCATCGCCGGCGAGTTCGATGGTCTTGCCCAGGAATTCCTGTGGGTTAGCGAATGCCAGCCCCGCAAAGACACCAATATCTTCGACTGCAATACTTTGGACACCCTTTTCCGGTCGCAGCCCTATGCCGGTATACGTTCCGCTCAGGATGTAGGCGCGGCTCCAGTTGTGATTGTCCATAAAGAAGGCAGGACGCAGAATAGTGTATGGGACCCCGAGCGTTTGGATATATTGTTCGATCACCCATTTGCTGTCAAAGTGCTTTTGTCCCATGCCGCGGTGTGCCGAACCCACGGACGAATACACCAGGTGCTGGATTCCGGCGGCTTTGGCGGCATCCGCCACATTCTTTCCTTGCCGGATCTCGCCCTCATAGCCGACGTTCGGCAGCCAAAAGTTCTGCACGCTGAAGACACCGTATACGCCTTGGAATGCCGCATCCAACTCGGACCGCGAGTCCATGTCGCCGGCGACAAGCTCCGCGCCAGCCTCGGCTAATGCCTGGGCGGCCGGCTTGTTCACATCCCGCGTGAGCGCCCGGACGGTCCATCCGTCTGCCAGAAGCTTGCGTGCAACGGCTCCACCCTGTTGTCCGGTTGCCCCGGTGACTGCGATAATTTTATTTTTCATCTTGTACCTCTATCGTTTTTGATTTTTGTTTCTGTGCGATCTGATAACTTTCCTGGAGTAGAGTGATCGCTTTCTTGACGTCTTCTTCCTGTCGGATATAAAAACTCACCCAGCCGGTCTCGGGCAAAACATGATGCGGCTGGGCGCGGCCGGCAGTGACGATCTCATCGCGCACTTTCTTCGGGAAGGGAATATCGACGAGCGCATCACCATGGATATGACCGATCTCGCGCTTGCCGATCACATACTCCACGCCGCCGAAGCGATGGGGCTGTGCGGTGACACCATGCCAGGAGGTGACCGTCTCTGTGATGGATTTCTGCGCGCCTTTTATGCTCATTCTGCCTTCCTTCCCTTTCCCAGCTTCTTGCACAGTTCGCCAAGCGTTTCCTGTTCGCTCGCCGAGAGAACTTTGAACTCCTCGACCAGTGCCGCAATATGAGTGGGAAGTACTGCTTCCACCTTTGCGCCGCCCGCCTCTGTCAAATGGACATGGATTACCCTGCGGTCATTTGCGTCGCGCTCACGCCGGACAAATGCATCCCGTTCGAGGTTGTCGATCACGGTCGTCATGTTGCTGCCGCTTTTCAAAACTTTGGTACTGATCTCACCCTGTGTCATGTGCCCCAGGTGATAGAGCGCCTCGAGCACCGCAAATTGTGACCAGGTTAGATTCCCGAGCGTGTTGCGTTCCGCCAGCCGCGCCAGTAGTGAATTCGTGCAGCGGGTCAGCTTAATAAACGTGTCCAATGTGCGCATCTCGGCGCGGGTCCCAGAGTAATGAGTGGGCATCTTCCAACTTCCTTTGACGTCAAATAGTTCGATGTCGAAATATTAGCTGATTAAAAAAGCGTTGTCAAGGAGGAGAGCCTAGTCGTACGACTAGGGCTCTCCTCCATTTCTCTAGGCAAGATACTTCTCCAAGAATTGTAGAATCATCTGGTTAAGCTCCAACAGGGAAGGCGAAATATCAGCGTTCACCTCAATCAGCGAGTGACGGGCGTTCTTGACAATCACCAGCTGAGCCGGTACCTGTGCATGCACCAATTTATCATAAAGCAGCTGCGATTGCTGATATGGAACCAGCTCATCTTTGTCGCCATGAATGAGCAGGAAGGGCGGATCATCTGAGGTGACGTAAGTGACGGGGCTTGCCTCGACAATGTTATCCTCACCAAAACCAATACGCTTCATCAACTCGATATCGGCATTGGGGAAATTCTGCGTCAGGTCGGTGACAGCCGCCATGGCGATCACTGCCTGCACACGGCTCGATTGATCGAGGTATTCGCCCACATCATAGCCGGCGCTTTGATCTGTGGTGCCGAGTAATGAGACGAGGTGTCCTCCGGCGCTGGGACCGATCGCGGCAATTCGGTTGGCATCCAGATTATATTCCGCGGCATGCGCCCGCAGCGAACGGATGGCACATTTCACATCTTGAATCATGGACGGCCAGGTTGCCGGCGGATATAAACGATAATTAAGTGAAACCACCAGGTAACCCAGAGAGTTCATCATACTGGCAAACATCGAGGCTTCGGATTTGTCACCATGCATCCAACTGCCCCCATGGACATACACGAGCGTCCGCCAGGGACCACCTGTGGCCGGGAAGTACAGGTCCATTTTCTGAGTGGAGTCGGCCGTACAGTACGCTACATCTCTGAGCGTTTCGCCGTAATGCGCAAAGGGAATCGGTGTATTTGTTTGGGTGGGTGGGGGTGCGACTGTAAACTTTGGTTGGGGAGTAAATGTTTGTTTCATCGAACAAGATACTGGGGAAACTACTAAAGTAAAAACTACCAATATGTTTTGGATACGGTTAACAAGGAATGTAATTCTCTACTCCTTAAGATGAGTTTTCGAAAAGCTCCCTTACGTGGAGCACGAGAGGTCTCGGGGGGAATAACGACTAAATACCCATAGTGTTTCAAAACTCTAATGCTGCTCTAAAACGATATAACGTAGGGGACGGCGCCCTCATCAGGGTACTGCGCGAGCCGCCATCCCTTACAGGAATTATTCAATCGCCTGGCGCAGTTTCCTTGCCAGCTTTCCGAACGCAGGCGTATAACGGATATCATCCTGACGCGGACGGGGAAGATCGACCGCCATGTCCATCTTGATCTGTCCCGGACGTTGTGTCAGCACAAGGACGCGGTCTGCTAAAAACAAGGACTCGTTGATTGAATGCGTTACCATAATGACCGTTTTCTGGCGCATTTGCCAGATACGTGAGAGCTCTGTCCACATGCGTTCGCGGGTCAGGGCGTCGAGAGAGCCAAACGGTTCGTCGAGCAAGAGCAGATCGGGGTCATGGATGAGCGCCCGCGCGATCGCCACACGTTGTGCCATCCCCCCGGAAAGATCGCGCGGCAGCGAATCTTCAAATCCCTGCAATCCGACGAGCTCGATCATCTCGTGTGCCTTGGCGCGCGCCGTCACTTCGTCCGTTTGCTTTACCTCCATGGGAAGCTTGATGTTTTCGATGACCGTTCGCCATGGCATCAGGTTCGCTTGTTGAAAGACCATACCGATACTCGGCTGTTCGCCCTGACGGAATAGGAAAGAACCAGAAGTGGGAGAGATTAATCCGGCCAGGATACGTAACAGGGTCGTTTTCCCTGAACCAGAAGGACCCAACACACATACAAACTCGCGCGGATGTACATCGAAGGAGACGTTCTCCAGCGCGCGCAATCCACCGTTATTATCAGGGAACACAGCGCTCAAATTGCGGATGGTGAGGATAGGTGTGTCAGGCATCATTTATTTGTGTCACTGCAGAGGTGCTTGTTACCCGAAGCAATCTCCTTATGAATATCTATCAATGGGTCCATTCCAGGGGATTACTTCGCGCGCCATAACATCAGGGAATAAACTGGTTTGTATAAGCTTTGGTTAAATTCAACTTCTCGTTGATCAAACCCATGTCGAGCAACACGTTTTGCATGTTTTCCCACGACTGCGGATCCGAGTAGCCGAGCCGGTTCGCTTTCCATTCTTCAATAGCCGTCAATAGCACTTGTCTCTGCACAGTAGCATCCAAATCTGAAAAATTGGGAATGTACGACGAACTCACTGTAAGCGCTTCATCTGGGTTCGAGATCGTATCGGCGAGTCCTTTCAGGAATGCGCCGACAAACGAACGAACTAAATCAGGACTTTCCTGGATCGTCTTTTCTCCTGCCAAGATTCCGTTCGACGCCAACTGGACATAATCCGCTACACGAATTTCGGTCACCGGAATGCCGCGTGCCTTGAGTTGAATGGGTTCATTGTCGGTGTAGCCCACCACGATGTCCTGTTGGCCCGCCGCAAGCAAATCGACTTGATTGAAACCAATCGAATCAAGTGTGACATCACTCTCTTTCATCTTTGCTTGAAACAACAGGGCGCGCAAGCCTACATACGTCGCACCGAACAAACCGGG
>DATHUN010000608.1:0-2594 GCA_035462205.1 Anaerolineales bacterium | reverse complement strand
CTGCAAACCTGACCTACGCTCTTAGCCACAAAAATTGATACGAGCTGAGCTCGATATTCTGTGAATCGAAGCTTTGATTCGAAAGAAGGTCAGCCAACGAATTGGCTGATTTTGTGTTTTCCAGAGATACCGTTTGGTTTGAGGCGCTCAAATTATGGATGGCAAAGATCGACGTATCGTGCGCGGTTCTTACAAATGCGGCGATGCTTGGATTTTCCACCTCCAGCCATTGGAAACCGCCTCGGCCAAACTCGTGGTGATTTCTGCGCACTGCAATCATATGGCGGATGGTGTTCCACAAGGACTGAGGATCGGAGCGTTGTGTTTCGACATTTACTCGTCGTGATGAATACAGCTCATCCATAACCGGCGGTGCGTATAACGAATCTACCGATGCCTCCGAAAAGCCGGCCGTATCGCCGTTGTTCCATTGCATGGGTGTGCGGACGCCGTTGCGATCCTCCAGCCAGATATTATCGCCCATGCCGATCTCATCACCGTAATACAGAATGGGGGAGCCCGGTAACGTGAACAACAGGGAATAGGCAAGTTCGATTTTGCGCCGGTCACCATCCAAAAGCGGAGCCAGCCGCCGACGAATGCCAAGGTTCAGCTTCATGCGCGGGTCCGGTGCATATTGCTGCCACATCCAATCCCGTTCCTCCGGCGTGACCATCTCGAGCGTCAACTCATCATGGTTGCGAAGGAAGATGCACCACTGGCAGTTCTCCGGAATAGGGGGCGTGCGATTCAAGATGTCCCGCATATCCTGGGCGGTTCCCTTTTTGAGCGCCATAAAGATGCGCGGCATGATCGGAAAATGAAAGCCCATCTGGAATTCATCGCCGTCCCCAAAATACGGGCGGACGTCCTCGGGCCATTGGTTCGCCTCGCAGAGCAGAATGCGGTTCGGGTAATGTTCGTCGATGAAGGCACGTAATCTCTTCAGGTATTGGTGGGTCTCCGACAGGTTCTCACAATTGGTACCTTCCCGTTCGAAGAGATACGGCACGGCATCTGCGCGAAAACCGTCGATGCCAAGATCGAGCCAAAATGCAGCCACGCGCAGCATTTCGTCCTGCACCTCTGGGTTATCGTAATTCAAATCCGGCTGGGAGGAGTAAAAGCGGTGCCAGAAATATTGACCCGCCTGTTCATCCCACGACCAATTGGAGGGCTCGCTATCCACAAAGATAATACGTGCATCCTTGTATTTCTGATCCGTATCGCTCCACACATAATAGTCGCGATAAGGTGAATTGCGGTCGGCGCGGGATGCCTGAAACCAGGGGTGCACGTCGGAGGTATGATTCAACACCAGGTCCATGATGATGCGCAGTCCGCGGCGGTGGGCGGTATCCAGGAGTTCTTTAAACTCATCCAGCGTGCCGAAGGTTTTGGCAATGTTGTAATAATCGGCGATGTCGTAGCCATCGTCTTTTAACGGGGAAGGATAGATCGGCATGAGCCAAAGACAATCCACGCCAAGCTGCTGTAAGTAATCCAGTTTTTGTGTCAGCCCCTTGATGTCTCCGTGCCCGTCGCCATTGCTATCATAAAACGCACGAACATAGATTTGATAAAAAATCGCATCCTTATACCAGAGATCGTCACTAGCCATATTTTCTCGACAAGAATCTTTTAATTTGCTGAAGAGCGGCAACTTCTTACCGCTCTCCAAAGTAGTTGATCTTATCCCTTTACTGCACCAGCCAGCATACCACGCACAAAATAGCGCTGCAGAGAGAAGAACACGAGCATGGGCAGCAGCATGGATAAGAAAGCAGCCGCTGTAAGTAAGTGCCAGCCCGCGCCAAGCGAGGTGACCATGTTGCTGATCTGGTAGGTCATGACCGGCGTGGTGCCACCCAGGAACACCAGCGCAACCAGTAAGTCATTCCATACCCAGAGAAACTGGAAGATTCCCAGTGAGGCGATCGCCGGCATCGCTAATGGAAGCACGAGTCTGTAAAATACTGTCCAATGAGAAGCGCCATCAATGTAGGCGGCTTCAAACAGGTCATTGGGCAGGGAGCCGAGGAAGTTCCGCATCAGGTAGATCGCGTAGGGAAGACCGAAACCTGTGTGGAAAAGCCAGACTCCCAGGAACGTACCGTTCAACCCCAGTTGAGCATATAGACGGGAGATCGGGACCAGGGTCATTTGAAGTGGAACCACTTGGAGGCCCACGAGAAGCGCAAACAGGACGAATCGCCCTTTGAAATCCAGCCAGGCGAAGGCATAACCCGCAAATGCCGCAAAAAGGATCGGCAAAATGGTCGCGGGGATGGTCACCAACAGGCTGTTGACGAAGGCGCGTCCCATCCCGCGCGGATTCAAGAGATCGCTAGCGTTGCAATGGATATCGGTCGCCTGGGTCTTATCACGACAATCCTCGGCATAGGTGCGCGTGCCACGATAACCAACGAGTGCATCAACATAGTTGCTGATCGTAAAACGCGCTGCCGTCACACCGCCGCTCTTGAGATCGCTGGCGATATCGGCCGCCTCCTGGGCGGAAGGTAGAGGAATATCGCCCATATGCGGAAGACCGTTGATATCCTTGCGAAGCAACGCCAGGAGTTGCAGCGAGC
>DATHUN010000607.1:0-5418 GCA_035462205.1 Anaerolineales bacterium | reverse complement strand
GACAGTTTGTACATAGGGACCTGTGCTCTTCTGCAAAGAGTTATTGAAGTCCACGCATTCAGGGAGCGTGGTCCGATATTGCAGCCAGAGACTACCCGCCAGCTTGGCGGGAGCTAACGGCACGGTTTGTAGATACCCGGTAATATGCTCGTTCCAGCGTGCTGTCACAGCGGAGGGATCCGTATCGGGCCGGGCGGGCACCATCGCATTGGCATAGTCGAGGACCGGCCTGGCTGGAGTCAGCCAATCGGCGCTCGCCTTTTGATTGAGCGGCACCAGCCAGCGGTTGCCGGCGCCCAGGTCGATCGTCAGACGCGCGGCGTGGTTACCTCCGCTGGCATCATACGGTAGAACAGAACGGTAGGCGTTGATAAAAGACTGTAAGCCCGTTAGGTTTGGACTGTTATTCTCTTCGTAGTCGATCTCGATGCCCACACCCAGCTGCTGCGCGACGGCAGCGGCGTTCAATCCCAACTGTGTTGCGTTGCTTGCCAGAGCCGTATTCCAGTCGTTGACAAATGTGATGCCGCCAATCGACAGCATGACCCGAATCCCTCTGCTCTTGAAATAGTTCACAATTTCGGGCGTCATGCCGCGCGGCACGCCGTTTACCGTCCCGGCATCGTTCGTTTTGTTGAGCAGCTTCAACGGGTTGACAAAGCTCAGCACCACCAGGTTTACCGACGGGCGCCCGGAACCGTCGCCACGATCGATTAGCCAATGGTTCATCTGGTCAAATTCCGTAACAGTGCGCACGTTCGCCCAAAGACAGGAGTCGTTGCCGCAGTGCCAGGCGCCATAGACCTGGAGTGGCGTCGGGGTTCCTGGCGTGGGTGTTGGCGGTGGTGGGGTTGGCTTTGCGGCGCGGGCAGGTTGGGCTGTCGATCCAAACATGAACATCATGAGAACAATGAGTGCGACAATGGACACATACTTTTTCAGCATACAGCCTCCTTTAAATAAAAAGAATGGACACTGAAACCATTATTGCACGTCTGTATCTTGAAGTCAACAAATCCGATCTATTCCATAAATTTACATGACATATTCAATATCATGTTTGCAAAATTCACAGCCGCGGCGCTCCGCTTCGACAATCGCTTGATCACTGGACCAGAAGAAATTTTCTTCCCCAATGGTTTGAAGCAGCCCGCCGCGTTCCATCATAGCACGCGCATTCTCATGGATGCCGGCAAACATCAGCGTGCCACCCTGCTTGCACAAGCGTTCATGCAAACGATGTATGGCTTCGATGCCGGCTGTATCGACCAGCGAAACGCCGCGCATCGAGAGGATCAGTGCGTGTGTGTCGCCCAGATTCCGAAATGTTTCATTAAATTGACCGGTTGCCGCAAAGAAAAGCGGACCCGTTAGAAATGCTACGCGCACGTGCTGGCATTTTCCTTCGGTTTGAATTCCTCGCTGGCGCAGCTTTCCCGGATCCACCTCTTGTACATCAATGTCAATGCTGGCAATCTTGTTCAGAAAGACTGCCCCCGCAAGGAAAGAGCCAATGAGGATGGCTTGGGTGAGATCTAAGACAATGGTTGCAAGCATCGTAATTGTGAAAGCGATCATATCGGTCTTGAAGCGCTTACCGAAAATGAATTTAATCGCCTGCCATTCGTTCATACGAACCGCAGTAACCATCAATACGCCTGCCAGAGCCGCGAGCGGAATCCGCTCCATGAAGGGGGTAAGCAAAAACATCGAGAGCAGCAGTCCGACGGCATGAATAACGCTCACGAGACGCGTCTGTCCGCCCGATTTTATTCCAACGCTCGAACGCGCGATCGCGGCTGTCGCCGGAACGCCGCCAAAAAATGGGATGATCATGTTGCCAATCCCCTGGGCAACAAGCTCCTGGTTCGCCTGCAAGCGGATACCCGTCATGTTGGACCCTACCGCGCCGCATAAGAGAGACTCGACAGCACCCAGCGCGGTAATCGTCAATGTGGGAGCGATAAACTCAGGCAGATTCGACCATGGGATGTTGGCAAAGTTCAGGCGCTGCTCCAGAAGTAAAGATTGAGGGATGGTGCCAATCATGAGTGCAGGCCAATGCAAGATCCAATTGAGAAGCGTGGCAAGCATGATCCCCAACAGCGAAGCGGGAAAGCGCGCGTTCCACTTCGCTGGCCAGAAGATCATGGTCCCAATGACAACCAGTCCCAGCATGACGGTATGGAAGTCGGGTGCAAATCCCCCGTGAAAATAGGCGAGAAATTTTTGCGCCGCCGTCGCCGTACCGGGAGTTTTGACCCCGAGAAAATTGTCGATTTGCCCAATGAAGATAATGAGCGCAATGCCGGATGTGAAGCCGCTGATGACCGGCGCGGGAATAAAAGCGATGAAGCGACCCAGCCGCAATAGACCAATCACCAGCAGGAATAACCCGGAAAGCAAACCGGCAATCCAGATTCCCTCTACTCCATAACGGGAGACCAGCACGATTAACACTGCGGACATCGCGCCGGTTGGTCCGCTGATTTGGAAGGGCGCGCCGGTGAGCAAACCCATGATCAGGCCGGCAAGAATCGCGGTAACCAACCCTGCTGCAGCGGAAGCGCCCGAGGCAACCCCGAACGCTAACGCGAGCGGAAGCGCGACCGCCGCGACGGTGAGACCGGCAAGCAAATCCTGTTGAAATTTGGCAAATGTATATTCAGAGAACTCGTCCTTGTACAGGCGAGCGAGGCTTCGACGTGGCATATTTATTTTCTCCAAAGCAAATAGATTCACAAAGGCTCGATGCTCCCCCAAGGCGTCCTTTGTGTAAGTCGGGCGCTATTTTATCACAGGAGGAAGAATTGTCTGTGTACCAAGCTTGCCACCAATCCGTCTCCTCGTAACACGAAGGCAAAAGGCATGGATCCGCATGGACCATTTGACGAGGATAGCTTTCATGCTTACTTGACTAGTTTCTTCAGTCCATCCTCATCAATGATTTTCACCCCTAAAGATTTTGCCTTTTCATATTTCGAACCGGGTTCATCGCCAAGGACGAGATAACTGGTCTTCTTGCTAACGCTGTCGGTGACCTTGCCACCGTGGGACTCGATGAATTCCTTGGCATCGTCGCGCGAGAAGTTTGGTAAGGTGCCTGTGATGACGAAGGTTTTTCCGTCGAACGTGTCCGAGGCGCGTGTTTTGACGCTTGCAGTTTCTCCCCCCTGCGGCCAAACGCCGGCGGCTTTCAACTTTTTGATGACCGCCTTATTGGCCGGAAGCGAAAACCATTCCGCGACTGACTCGGCAACGCTCGTACCAATGCCATCCAATGCATCCAGCTGCTCGGCATTGGCTTTGGAGAGCGCCTCCAAGTCAGTGAAGTGGCGTGCCAGATCGTAAGCGCTGACCTCGCCCACACCGCGAATTCCCAGGGCGGTGATCAAACGTCCCAGCGAGCGTGTCTTGGAAGCTTCAATGGAGGCGAGTAAATTATCGGCAACCTTGCCGGGTGGTTCCTTCTCTGTTTTACGTTCCTTTTTGGTAAGTGCCTCCAGAATATCAGAGCGCTTCAAGCGGTAAATATCGGCAACGTCCTTGACCTTGCCGGTTTCGATCAGCTTTTGGACGATACGAACACCCATCCCGACGATGTCCATGGCGCCGCGCGAGACAAAATGCTCCACGTTGCGGACCAGCTGCGCCGGACAGGCAATATTGACACAATACCATGCCACTTCGTCCTCAAAGCGTTCCACAGGCTGCCCACAGGAAGGACAGGTTGTAGGCATTTTGTATTTTTTCTCTTTGCCCGTACGCGCATCCACCACAGGACCGATCACATACGGGATGACCTCCCCTGCCCGCTTGACCAGCACGCGGTCACCGATACGGATATCCTTTTCGGCAATATAATCGAAGTTATGCAGTGTGGCGCGCACCACCACGACACCGCCGATTTCCACCGGCTCCAACACCGCATTCGGAATCAACATGCCGGTGCGTCCCACGTTGATTTTGATATCCTGCAGTTTCGTTGTCACTTCACGCGCTGGGAATTTGAAAGCGATGGCGCCACGTGGATCCTTGCCAACAAATCCAAGATCTGCAGCAAGTTTCAGGTCATCGATCTTGATGACCATGCCGTCGGCTTCATATTCCAACTCGTCGCGTTTCTTATCCCAGGTGAGGGTATACGCAATGGCATCTTCAATCGTATTGAAGCGTTTGGCGATATCCGTCACCGGGAAGCCCAGCGCCTTGAGATACTCCAATAATTCCCATTGCGAGGTGGGAACTTTTCCGCCCTCAGAATGAACGATCTGGTAGACGAGTAACGTCAAGGGACGAGAAGCGGTCAGGGTGGGATCCAGCTGGCGCAGCGAACCCGCAGCGGTATTGCGCGGATTGAGGTAGGTTTTCTTACCCTCTTCTTCGAGCTTCCGATTCAATTCCTGGAACTCTTTGATCGGCATGAACGCTTCGCCGCGCACGACCAGGTAAGAAGGCGGCTTCGGTCCCTTTGAATCGACCGGGATATGCAGAGGAATCGTCTTCACCGTGCGCAGGTTGGCGGTGATATCTTCGCCGATCTCCCCATCGCCGCGGGTCGCGCCCTGGACGAACAATCCATCGCGATAATGCAGGACGACAGACAATCCGTCGATCTTGGGCTCGACGACAAATTTGGCGCGTTCGACACGGTCGTCGATACGGATGACGCGCTCATACCAGCCGCGGGCATCGTCCGCACCGAAGGCGTTTGCCAGCGACAAGATCGGCGCCGGGTGGCGGACCTTGTCAAAACGGTCGGCGGGCTTGGCTCCGGCGCGGAGCGTCGGGGAATCCGGCGAAATCCAATCAGGATGCTCGGCCTCGATCTTTCTCAATTCAGCCAGTAATTTGTCAAATTCCAGATCGCTGATGACAGGTGCATCCAGGACGTGGTAGCGATAATTGTGAAAATGAATCTGTTGTTTTAATTCTTCATATCGCGAACGGAGTGAGGTTGTGCTCATATGTTAATTATAGTCGAATCAAAATTGGTCAGTACATTTGTCGATTGAAAATTTCGACCGGAGTTGTATAATATTTCATATAAGGGAGTGTCATTACAAAAATCAGGCTGGGTTTACTAGCATCAAATATGCTCATCGGGAAATCTGAAAGCGTTCGGATCGGTTCTTTATAAAGTCAGCACAGGAGTTCGTCGAGTGCATTTTCAATATACACCCTATATTCTGCCTCTCATTCTCTCCTCCACGATTGCCGGCTTCGTAGCATTATATGTGTGGGATCGGCGCGCCACGACAAGCGGAGGAATGGCTCTTGCCCTGCTGGCTCTGGCATGTGCAGAATGGTCATTGGGATATGCGCTGGAGATTGGAGGCGCGGACCTGCCCACCAAGATTTTCTGGGGGAAAAGTCAGTATATTGGCATCGTTGCGGTGCCACTCTTATGGATACTTT
>DATHUN010000606.1:0-8345 GCA_035462205.1 Anaerolineales bacterium | reverse complement strand
GCCCCCGGTTTATGAACCAGTACTAGTGGCAAAAGCAATTCTGCATGCTGCCGAGCACCCGGTGCGTGAAATCTATGTGGGCGGAGCCGGTAAATCGATGGTATTGCTGCACCGTCTCTCCCCCACCCTGACGGACTGGTTGCTCAGCCGGTTCGGCTACCGACCGCAGCTGACCGATGAGCCCAAGACGGACCGGGCCCCTAACAATCTCTACGAGCATGTAGAAGGCTACGACCAAGTACAGGGCTCCTTCAATAAGGGAGCGAGATCGATAAGCCTGTATACGAGCGTACAAATGAATCCCCGGCTGCGCTGGGGACTGCTGGGTATCTTGGCCGGGCTGGGATTTGCCTTGCTGAGAAAGCGCAGATCGTAGGCATATTGCCCTAAGATTTTCTTGCTCTATCTCTTGACCGATTCTTGATCTTCAAGGTATCTGTCGAGTGTAGATAAATCATTTTGTTCCAGCCAGTCACAGACTGCCAAAGCGTTATCAAGAAAGGATCCGTCGGCGACAAATTTCTTGTCGAAGAGCGCGCTGCCGATTGTAAATCCCCATGCGCCCGCCTGCCATACCTCTGCCAGGCGCTTATAGGATTCGATCGAGCCGGCCGAGACGATCGGCACGCGGGTGGCTTGGACGACTTCCCGCAATAATCGCGGCGCATCACCGGCAAAACGGTAGCTCAACAGGTCCATACCCGCCACGCCACTGCTTTCTAAAAAGCGGGCGTGAGCAACGATCTCTGCAATAGTTCCATCCAAGATGCTTGGATGACCGTAGATATGGCCTGGAAATGGATAGTACTGAATCGGTTTGTCCTTTAGATAACTCAAAATCGATTCAAAGAAAACCGTACCCATCAATACATCAATGCCAGCTTCCACGGCGATCTCGGCGCCACGTAGCCCCTCCCCTTCAGACAAACTCACAACTTCAAGATAAGTAGTTTTTCCGGCTGCCTTCATCTCCTGTACGAGTGCTTTCATTTCTTCAGCTGGCAAACCTACATCCTTGAACCCCCAGTGCATGACAGGAGCATCCTTGCACTCTCGAAAGATCTCTAATGCGTCTTCTACGGTGCTGTCGTTATATGTGAGCATCGGAATAAATTCGGGTTTCATGATGCACTGGTCTCCTATTCGAACGGCTGAATTTAGTTCCTGAAAAACCGCGCTTGACTTTTAAGGTTGATTTTGCTATAGTTTAACTTGTATTACATCATAACATAGTACTTTATTGCGCATTATAAGCATTTTCGTTTCTTCGTCAACAATCTGACCGAATTGTCCTTTGAAAGCGCTGAAAACAGCCCGAAAAGGAAGCAAGCATGGATAACTCCGCACGCATCATTCGAGCCACCGAAGCTAGGACGTTCATGGAGGGCCCTGAGCTTTGTCGCGAGTACTTCCGGACGCCAAAAATGTGGCTGGGCACTTCCACCCTGCAGCCGGGACAAAGAGGTAGTATCGACCATGGACATGCGGTTTCACAAGAAGTCTTCTACTGCTGCAAAGGACACATCCTGCTGTTTGACGAGCGGCAATATTATGAACTCTTTGGGGGTGACGCGATTTTTATCCCGGAAGGATTGCCGCATACATTAATTAATATCGGCGAAGAAACTGCCGTGTTGGTCTGGGCTGGAGCACCTGGAGAGTAAGGATGCCCTACATTCTGGCATTTGATTTGGGAACCACCGCTCTGAAGTGTGCTCTCCATGGCCTGGATGGCGAGGTGCTGGCGAAAGCATCCGAAGAGTATGAACTCATCACACCGAATGCCGACACGGTGGAAATGGAAGTGGAAACATACTGGCTAGCATTCAAAGCAGCGGTTGCGACCGTTCTCAGGGAATCCAAAATCAACCCGAACGAAATTAAAGCCCTGGGAGTCTCTGCGCAGGGTGAAACACTTATCCTTGTCGATCGGGAAGGAAATTCATTACGGAGAGCCATTGTCTGGCTCGATAACCGCGCCCAGAGAGAAGCAGACCAATTAGGAGATCTTTTCGGTCATCGAAATGCTTTTGAGATCACCGGACAAGTGAAGCTTGTGCCAACGTGGCCCGCCTCGAAGATTCTGTGGCTGCAGAGCCACGAGCCGGAGACCTTTGCCAAGGTGGGCAAGTTTCTTTTGATTGAGGATTACTTTCTGTATCGATTGACCGGCGAATATGTTTGCGAAGGCTCGTTAGTTACATCCACATGTTACTGGAACTTCCAGACTCGCCAATGGTGGGATGCAATGCTTGGCAAGTTAGGTGTTTCGGAACAGCAACTTCCCTATTACCGAGAATCCGGCGAACCGGTCGGAAAGCTGCGACCTGAAATTGCGGGCGAATTAGGTTTAAGTTCAGACACGGTCGCGTGCACTGGCGCCTTAGACCAAGCTTGCGGAGCCATCGGCGTGGGGAATATCAAGCCCGGTATCTTTAGCGAAAATACAGGTGCAGCACTCGCCACTTGCGCGACAGTAAATCAACCCATTCTCGATCCCGGCAATCAGATGCCGTGTCATTACCATGGCATTCCTGGATTGTATATGTTGCACACGTTCACGAGCGGTGGGATTGTAATGCGCTGGTTCCGGGACGAGTTTGCGGGTCCTGAAATGCGCGTCAGCCGAACGAGCGGCCTGGATGCTTATGAGCTGATGGGCATGGAGGCCGCCCGCATCCAGCCCGGCTGTGAGGGACTGGTAATGTTGCCCCATCTCCAAGGAGCGATGGCTCCCGAGGTGAATCCTAAAGCGAGAGGCGTCTTCTATGGTTTTACGCTTAGCCATCATCGCGGGCACTTTACGCGCGCCATCATGGAAGGCGTCAGCTTTATCGTGCGGCGAAATATCGAAGCCATTGAAGGACTTGGCGTTCCTGTCAATGAAATTCGCTCTCTAGGAGGCGGTGCCCGCAGCACAATTTGGAAGCAGATGGAAGCGGATATCGTCGGGCGACCCGTGCTGACAACCACCAACGAAGAGGCTGCAACCTTGGGCGCCGCCATCCTGGCCGGGAAAGCCATCGGAGTTTATTCCAGCGTGCAGGAAGCGGCCGAAAAAATGATTCGAATCAAACAACGATTTGAACCAAATCCCGCGCATCGCGCGGTTTACGACGACACATTTGGAACTTATATAAAATTGTACGAAGCATTATGTCCTTTATTTGAAATGCGACAGGTGAATTAGCAGATGGCTCAAGAAAAATTTACGATGAACTCCCCGTTCCATCGTCCGACACACACTACCTTAACCGATCAAACTGTATTGGCTATCCAGGAAGCTATCCGGCTGGGAAAGTTTCCTCCAGGCAGCCAGCTTCCGCCCGAGATGGAGCTTTTGCAGATGATGGGAATTTCGCGTACCACTCTGCGCGAGGCGCTGCGGATTTTGGAGGAGCAGCGATTGATCCGCAAAAGCCGCGGGCGCGGCACATTTGTCATGGACCGGGCAATCCTGAAAGACATGAGTCAAAACTTTGGGATTACCGAGATGATTTCACAGGCTGGCTACATCCCGGGAACACGGGACTTCGAGATCTTTTCGGATAAGGCATCCAAAACGCTGGCAGAAAAATTGAGGATTCCCGAGGACTCCACGGTCGTGGTAATCGAGCGTGTGCGAACCGCCAGCGATACGCCGATCGTATGGACGCGCGATATCATGCCGCAGGACTATCTGGGAGATTGGACCCCCACGAATGAAAACTTGGAAGGCGTGTCCCTGTACGAATGCCTCGAACGTTATGCAAACATTCGCATCGTGGAGGGGGTTGCCTCCTTTAGCCCGGTGCAAGCCAACCGGGAGATCGCAGAAAAATTATCGATCAAGCGAAATGCGCTGCTTTTATTGATCGAGCAGGTGGATCACGATCAAAACCAGCGACCGGTTCTCTACTCCGCGGAATATCACTTGACCGATAAATTCAATTTTATGATCCATCGAAAAGGTCCATCGTTTTAGATCGTCCGGTTGATCTAAGAAAGGAGACATAGATATCATTAAGTGAACATACATGCACATCAGGCTGGAGCACTCTAAAGTAGCACTACAAGTCGCACGAAAGGAGGAAGAATCCGATGGAAGATGCAAAAATTCCTGTCCGTAAGGATGCTATACAGTCAGCAGCAGAGCAAGCAGGAGAAGTATTTTCCCGCAAGGCGTCAGGCTTGACTCGTGTTGTCAGTCCCTGGACGGCACTCGCCTACTCATTTGTAGCGCCAAACATCACGCAGGCAAGTTTCTACCTACTCTGGGCAGTGACTCTGTACGCGGGCGCACAAATGCAGCTCTCCATTATGTTCATGCTGACATTGGTTCCGTTCGCGGCTATCTATACCTATTTCTCTTCTGCGATGCCGCGCTCTGGAGGTGAATACATTTATGTCAGCCGCGTGTTAAATCCCTTCGTTGGTTTTATCGCCTCGTGGACCTTGACCATTGTTGGCTTAAACTGGCAAGGGAATAACACGAATTTTGTCGTGAACTGGGGCTTTGGCCACGCCATCACCCAGATGGGCTTGATCTATAAGAATCAAGGGCTTACCAATCTGGGCTTGGAGCTTGCCAAGACTCAAGGTTCCTGGCTGGTGTGGATCGTTGGCACCATTTCGCTGATGCTTTCGTTCTACGTCATCTACCTGGGAACCAAAGTGTTCATGCGCTTCGTCTGGGCCGCCATGATCCTGACCTGGATCATGCTCGCTGTCTACGCGGCCGTCTTGCTCTCGGTTAACCCAGACGTCGTTCATAGGGGAATGATGCTGGTGCAGAACATCGATTACCAGACTGTCTTTGCCAAAGCCAAAGAACTTGGCTGGACGCCAGGGTTTATGTCGATTGCGGCGACGATCATGGCCGGTATGACGTTCATGAACCTGACCTGTCTGGGATCCACCTACTCCGCCAACATTGCCGGCGAGATCAAGCGTGTGGATAAGGCGCAGCCGTTAGCGCAGTATGGCTCGATCATCCTGTTTATCATCTACTACCAAATCTTCACCTATGTCACGTATCATGGCTTCGGTAAGGATTTGATGGAAGCTATCTCGAAGCTGAATGCAGCTGGCGAGGACGTGCCGATCTTTGGTTCCTTCCCGCAGACGCCCTTCCTTCTGGTCTATGCCACGCAAAATCCGCTGCTGCTGCTCATCGGCGGACCGTTTGCCTGGGGCTTGATCAACTGGGTTGGCGCTATGGGATTGGCGTTCGCCCCGGTTCGAAATATATTCGCCTATGCCTTCGATGGCATGCTGCCTGACAAGCTCAATGAAGTGAACCGCCGGGGCTCTCCTGTCTACGCGGTCCTGTTTGGATTTGTCATCTCGTGGCTGCAGTTCACGGCGAATGTCATCACTCCCCTACTGGGTGCCTACCAGGTCTATACGATCACGATCTGGTTCTTCGGTTGGATCTTCTTGAGTATCGCCGCGATTGTCTTCCCGTATCGTCGCAAAGACATTTGGGAGAAGGCTCCCGCGATTACTCGCCAGAGCTTCATGAACATTCCGTGGATCGTGATCGCTGGCGTCGCCGGTCTGATCATCAGCCTGTTGACCGTGTACTTCACGATCGTGCCTGCATTGAATCCACCCTCTGAAAATTATGGGTGGAAAGGCTTGAGCGTTTCGTTTGGCTTCTATATGCTCCTGCCCATCGTTCTGTACTTTGTCGCCGTATCAGTCAACAAACGGCGAGGCACTGCGTTCGAACGACGCTTCAAAGAAATTCCGCCAGATTGACCGAAGAGTTGCCTTCAAGCGTTGGTAAAGTCGTAGGGAAGTGGCCGTATCATTGCGGGGCCACTTCCCTGGGACGCCAATTTACAGCCATCGTATGGACTGGAGACAGGTATGCCATTATTTGGGAATAAACCCACCCGCGTTTTTTTTACCACCGATCTGCATGGCTCGACGGTGGTCTTCAAGAAATTCATCAATGCTGGAAAATTCTATGAGGCGCAGGTTTTGATTTTGGGCGGTGACATGATCGGTAAGATGATCGTGCCCGTTGTCAGCCAGGGTCGTGGACGTTTTAGTGCGAATTATCTGGGCAAAATTTACGATATTGCCGAGGGCGAAGAGCTGGATAAATTAGAAGCAACCTTCGAAAACAGTGGCTTGTATCCGGTTCGTCTTAGTCCCGAGGAGGTTCAGGCATACAAAGAGGATCGCGCTCTCGTGGAAAAGCGATTTGCGGAACTGGCATCTGCCCGCTTGAGCCGCTGGCTGGATATTGCCGAAGAACGGCTGCGAGGTACCGGGATTCGCTGTTACGTGCAACCTGGTAACGACGATCCCTACGAAGTGGATCGCGTGTTCCGCTCCTCAGACATTATTCAAAACGTGGACGGCCGCCTCATTCAGCTCGATGAAAATCACGAGATGGTCAATGTAGGCGCCGCCAATCAGACACCGTGGAACTGTCCCCGAGATAAAACGGAA
Organism: Anaerolineales bacterium; assembly: GCA_035462205.1. Lineage (GTDB taxonomy): Bacteria > Chloroflexota > Anaerolineae > Anaerolineales > Villigracilaceae > Defluviilinea. The sequence continues at coordinate 1,901 of DATHUN010000606.1, read as the reverse complement.
GAGGAACTGGAACAGATGATCGAGAGAGTGGCTTGTCAGGTGAAGAATCCATCCCAGGCGGTTTTCAACCTGCACGTTCCTCCATTTGACACAAATCTGGATATTGCTCCGGAACTGGACGATAACCTGACTCCCAGGCTGTCGTTGACCGGCGGTTTTAAGATGATTCCCGTCGGAAGTAAAGCGGTCCGCAAAGCCATCGAGAAGTATCAGCCCATACTAGGTTTGCACGGTCATATCCACGAGAGTCGTTCGGCGCAGAAAATCGGCAAGACGATGTGCATCAACCCCGGCAGCGAATATGGAGAAGGAGTACTGCGTGGCGTGGTGCTCGAGTTGTCGCGCAAAGGCTTGGACAGTTATACGTTCACGCAAAATTAGGAAGTAAGCGTCATTCCCCGAGGGTGCACCGAGGCGGTGTGAGGAACGTAGCAGCGACATGGTCTCCGTTCGGGCCGCGAGCCCGCGAGGCGAGTTGGCCTTCTGGAGAATGGCGTGACATGATTGAAGTAGAATAGATTCATTCGATATCGATTTTTCTGAAAGTCAGGAATGAAAGCCTATGGCACAACAGTCCGAATTTGTCAGTGAAGCGATCCGCATTGTAGAAAAGGCTCAGCAAAACGGCTTGACTTTGCGAGTGCTGGGCGCGACTGCCTTTCGTATCCATTGCCCGGACCACGTACACGTCCACATTTCCATGGGCCGGGATATGACTGACATCGACTTCGCCGGGTACTCCAAGGAAGGTGAAAAGATCGAGAAATTTCTTTCCCAGGATCAATTTCAATCGGAGCGTCATCAGGCTTCGCTAACACCCGGCTTGTTTGTTGGTCGTCATATTTACGAGAACCCGCAAACGGGTCTGCATGTGGATATCTTCGAAGACGAACTGAACATGTGCCATGTGGTCAACTTCCGCAATCGTCTACATCTCGATTATCCGACGATTACACTGGCAGATTTGTCTCTGGAAAAATTCCAGATCGTGACACTCAATGAAAAAGATGTTCGCGACATGCTGATGCTGTTCGCGGCGCACCCGGTCGGTGATACTGAGAAAGAAACCATCAACGGCAAATACATCGCCGAGATCATGAGCAAGGACTGGGGCTTCTATTACACTACGACCACGAACCTGGGCAAGATTCGCAAAGGACTGGAACGCTACAAGGATTTGTTCAGCGCCCAGGATAATCAGAATATTCAGGATCGAATCACGAAGCTGGAGCAGATGATCGAAAGCATGCCCAAGTCACTCAAGTGGAAAGCACGCGCTGCGATCGGACCACGTGTTCAATGGTACAACGACGTCGAAGAAGTGGAACGCGCCGAGCATCTTCAAAATCTGGATGAATAACAAAATACATTCGTTTGACCTCAGGCAGAACGAGAATAGGCAATCTCCGGGCGGGGATTGCTTTCTTAAATAGGAAAAGGCGTTTGCCAGATGCAATATGTTATCGGATGTGATATTGGCTCGCAAAGTTTGAAGACAATTTTGATTTCCGAAGATGGAAAGATCTGCGGCGAGGCTTCGGCGAGCTATCCCATTGAGTACCCTCGACCAGCCTGGGCGCAGCAGTCTGCCACCGCTTGGATCGATGCAATTGGTCAGGCCGTGCGCTCTCTGCTGATACAAAACAACGTTTCTCCACAGCAGATTGTGGCTTTGGGGTTAGATGCGCAAGTGGATGGCGTGGTTGCTATTGATGGAAATGGCGAGCCATTGCACCCGGCGATCATCTGGATGGATCGGCGTGCGGTTGCCGAATGTGAGACGGTTGGCAGGAAAATCTCCCGCCAGTCGATCTTTCAGAGCACCGGACTCAACCTGGATGCAACGCACGTCGCGCCGAAGATCCGCTGGCTGGCCAATCACGATCCGCGCCTCTTCGATA